>CBCTZR010000006.1:0-43643 GCA_965151435.1 uncultured Merdibacter sp.
ACGATAATTTAAAGGTGGGGGTCAAATCCACGATAATTTAAATTACCCTTTTTTTTCACTTCATGATTTCTTCATTTGTCATAGTTAGTAAGAATCTTTGGTTTATCTTCTTTTTTGTTCCACAGTGAGGGAACTATCTACATATTCGACTTTTTTATGATGAAAGTGCTAGAAAGTGTTACAATAAAGAAAAAGGAGGTATTCATATGATCGATCAATTGAGTGAAGATATGAGAAAATTAGTTCTTTTAGGGATTGGAGCAGCAGCTTTGACTGCAGAAAAATCCAAAAAGATGGTGGATGAATTAGTGAAAAAGGGGGAGTTGAGCGTAGAACAAGGAAAGGTCCTCAACGAAGAGCTCAAACATCATGTACAGGAAAAAGTTGAGGAAGCGAAAACAGCGTGTGCAAAACAACGAATGGAACGGCTGCAAGAACAAGTGAAGAAGCTTTCAAAAGAAGAATTGGAGGAATTGAAAGCGGTCATCCAGGCACAGGAGAATGCAGCTGCAGATGAAGAATAAAGCTTTAACGAGCAAACGCCGATTGGCGCAGATCATATCCATTTTGCATAAACATCAAATCACGAAAGGGATTGATCCCGTCAAGCTTAGGGAAATCATTGAAGATCTTGGACCGACCTTTGTCAAAATCGGGCAATTGATGTCTTCTCGTCAAGACATGTTTTCAAAACGCTATTGTGATGAATTGATGAAGCTAAGAACACAGGTGAAACCGATGGAACCAGAGGTTGTAAATATGATTTTAGAAGAAGAGTACGGATGTGGTGCGGAAGAGCTATTTGCCACGTTTGATACGCATGCTTTGGGTTCAGCGTCGATTGCTCAGGTACATCGGGCAACTCTGCATAGTGGAGAAGATGTGGTGGTAAAAGTTCAACGACCATTCATTTATGAACGGATGGAAAGAGATATATCGTTGTTAAGAAGAGCGAGCAAACTTTTACATCTTTCTGAAGTGTTCAGTACGGTCATCGATGTCAATATCGTGTTAGACGAATTTTGGGAAACGGCAAAACAAGAGATGGACTTTATCAATGAAGCAAACTTTATGCAACGTTTCGCTTCGTTGAATGAAGATGTGCGTTATATAGCGTTACCAGCTGTTAGAAAAGACCTGTCTACCTCCAAGGTCTTGATCATGGAATATATCGATGGTTACAATATCGATGATTATCAGCAGCTTGAAATGAATGGATACGATCGTAAAGAAATTGCAGCAAAACTTGCAGATAATTACATGAAACAAATTATTCACGATGGTTTTTTTCATGCGGATCCTCATGTGGGAAATCTGCGTGTTCGCGATGGAAAGATCGTCTGGCTGGATTTTGGTATGATGGGCATTCTTAATGATCGTGATAAAGAACAGATTCGCAGAGCTTTTGGGGCAATGGCTAAGAATGACATCAGTGAATTGACGGAAGTAATCCTGTCGCTGGGGATTCATGATGGACAGTATGACTATAATCGCCTCTATGATGATATGGAAAAACTGATGGGTGCTTATATGACGAAAGATTTGCAGGAGATTGATCTTGGAGTCGCTGTTCAGGAGATCTTTACTGTTGCTCATCGTCATCGTATTTCAATGCCGAAAGGAATATCGATGTTAGCGAGAGGGTTGGTGAGTGCAGAAAGTACGATTGCCCTATTGGATCCTACGACCAACATTGTCACAACGGCTGCAAATTATATGGGAAGTAGTTTCTTCGATAAAGAACAAATACAGGAAACGACGAAATTATTGACGCGGAATGCTCTGGATTCAATGCAAAAAGGACTACGTTTACCATCACAGCTTTCACAGACGCTTCAAATGATCAATAAAGGGCGGTTGAAAGTGAATTTGGAAGTGATGGATAGTTATCAGCCGATCTATTTGATCGACAAGATTGTTAATAAGATGATCATGTGTATCGTTGCAGCAGCATTGTTGATCGGTTCTTCTTTGATCTGTACGACGGATATGACACCACAGGTATTCGGTATTCCAGTTTTAGGTTTTATGGGATATATCGCAGCTGTGCTGATTGGTATATGGATGTTGTTTCATACGCATGTCAAACGTTAAGCAAAACATATTCTCGATATTTTCAAGAAGTGTGTGAAAATATCGGGAATGCTTTACTTTTTAACAATCTTCATTATAATGAAAGCATGTTTGATTTGTTGATTGGAGGCAGATACCATGGATTATAAAAAAATGGCAACGGCATTTGCTGCTGGAGGCGCAGTATTGGCAGCTGGTGCTGCTTACACGATGAAACAAAAAAACAATAAAAAACATCCCGATGTTAATTTTTCCAGTGGTGGAGGAAGAAGCGTTTATCTATCAGATACTTCCTTAGCTTCTCTTGCCGCTGCAGCATATTTGATTCGAGATTACAATTTTGATGGTGAAAATATACATATCTTTCAAAAGGAGGAACAAATCGGAGGTAGTTGTTCGCTCGGTGTGGCAAGTGGTGCTATGCTGAATGATGACCTTTGGTTGAATGAAAGAAACTGCCAAAATTTCTGGGAGCTCTTTCGCAGCATTCCCGCTTGTAATCAAAGCGATGCTTCCGTTAAAGGAGAAATCATTCATCATCAGGATCTGCTTGCAGGGCATCCTTTACGAATCAATCGTTCTTGTACATTGGAAAACAAGATGCTTGGAAAAAAAGAACGGCATCTGTTGGAACGTTTGATCCTCACTCCTGAAACGAAGTTAGAGAAAATTTCAATTTCTGATTGGTTTGGAGAAAATACCGGCTTCTTTTCGAGCGATTTTTGGATGGAGCTACGCACGCTGTTCGGTCTGAAAGAAAATGTTTCTGTTACGTACTTGCGAAAAACGCTGTTGTGGCGGAATGAAGAGCTGAAACAATTGCCGACGATGGAAGGATGGATCGCTTTACCTTCTCATCCGGCACAATCATTGATCGCACCTTTATATAGTTATTTGAATGGATATGGTGTGCATTTTCATAAAAATACAGAAATCGAAGATGTGCTGTTTAGCGATACGTATAACTTACGAGCGCGTACACTTATCATCAATGATGGAAAACGCCGCCAAGAGATCAATCTGAAGAGTGATGATCTGTGCATCTGTACTTTAGGTCCACAGGAGAAAGACGCTTCATTTGGATCGATGAACAAATCTTTTGAGACAGTGATAAAAAAAGAAGGGTTATGGAATCATCTGGCTTCCCATCGCAGTGAACTCAATGTACCTGGACAGTTGCTAGAACCAAAAGATGGAGCTCAGGGAACGTTTATCTTTACCTTTAAAGAGAAAGCTGTGTTGGATGTACTCTTTTCTAAGTCAGAGGCAAAAGCTGATCATAAAAGTGTTGTCTGCTTAGCAGATTCGAATTGGGGCATCACATGGAATGTATCTGCTCATTCATTTTTACCTCACCATGATGGTTTGATGATGTGGGGGACGATTCTGTATCCTTATGAGCAAGGGGACTATATCCGAAAAACTTTTGATGTATGCAATGGAAAAGAGGTCTTGGTTGAGATTCTTTCGCATATCTTAGATAAGGAAGAAGCAGAGGAGATCTTGAAGAATTGTGTTGATGGGACCATCTGTTTGCTTCCTTATGCATATGCCGCTAAACTAGCAGAAAATGAATCTGTATTAACTTCACCTAAGCTCAATGATAGTAATTTTGCGGTATTATCACCATATCGTATGACGAAAACTTGTGGATGGTTGGAACAACAGATTGCATCGGCGCATGATGCAATTCTGCTTTTGATGCATGCACCACAAGAAGAAAAGAATACGAAAGCAAAGATGGTTAAACAACAAACATTGGCGCTACATTATCTGCGTCAGCGAAAATAAAGCAGACTGTTTTGCATAGAATAGAGAAATATGCTATACTAACACTAGATTTCATAGATTGGAGTTGATCATATGTACGAACAAAATTATCAAAGTGGATATTCGGTTGAAGAAGGGATGCGTAAGCATGCGGTACGTACGTTTGGATGGATGGGCATTGGATTGCTCGTAACAGCAATCAGTGCAGCGTTCTTCTTCTTTTCCGGCATTGGTTTAAGAATATTATTTATGAGCCGTTGGAGTTATATGATCATGGCATTTGTACAGATTGGTGTCGTGATTGCTTTTAGCTCTCGTTTGATGGAACGCTCGGTTTCGTCAACACGTCTGTTATTCATGGTTTATGCGTTGATTACGGGTCTTACTTTCTCTGTGATCGGATTTGTTTATGATGCAAGAGCGATTATGATCGCATTTGGTATCACTGCTATTTATTTTGGATCTCTGGCTGTGATTGGATATACCACAAAGATCAATTTAATGAAATTTGGACCATTGCTGTACATTTCTTTGATCGTGTTGATCATTGCTGAACTCATCTTAGCGTTTACTGGCGCTAGCGGTAGCGTAATGTTGTTGACTACGATCGGATTGTTGATCTTCACAGGTCTGACAGCGTATGATGTTCAAAAGATGAAAGTACTTTATCTACAATGTGGTGATGATACACTGCGTGAACGTCTGTCTGTTTACTCAGCATTTGAGCTGTATTTGGATTTCATCAACATCTTCCTGTATATTCTGCAGTTTGTTGGAAATCGCGATTGATTTGATCGCCGTTAATGAAATAGATAAAAAGCGGATCCTATAGTGATGTGTTGCCTGTCAAGCAGACAGATGAAACAGCTAAGATTTGTCTAGACCCAAGCCATTGATAGGACTTGGGTTTTCTTTTGTTCTATCTTTATCCACTCAGAAGCAGTGTCACTGCCCAATTTTTCATGTCAAATGTACCATGATCTTTACAGGTTTCCGCTTCATCTGGATGTTTTATTCTTTTCACCATAAAAAAATCCCGCTTCCATGGGCAACGCCTTTGTGAAGTTGCGTTGTCTGCTTTAGCGGGATCGTATCAGTAGGAATCCGTTTTTTATTTAAAGTTTGCGATATTTGCATCGTTACGAATCAGCGGGAACAGTGTTGTATCATCACCGCTCATGATGATCGTTACTCCTGGTCCATGTCCGCTGGTAAAGGAATCGGAATGGACGATCACACCGATGCTGCGTGCTCCTTTGCGATAATGAGGACCATGACAATTATCATGATCTTCGATCATGACGAGATCGCCAAAGCGAAGTTTATCAATTCCATAGCGGATCGTGGCATCCGCATCTTGTGTCATGATGTCATAATCTCCATTCATCATGGATGTGCTGCCTAGGCCGCTTCCCATGAGAAAAGCAGGGACGGTAGTAACGACGGGTACATAAAGTCCGCCGTTTTTTTCTTGAATCGAAAGTGCGGTGAAAAGATCTGGATCGATGTTCATCAATTGGACATGAGGATAATCCAGCAGTTTGAATCCTTGACCGCGTGCTTTGATCAAGATATGCTCTTCGCCATTCATTTTTTCTAATACATCTTTTGGAAAATAAACCATGACATGATCGATACCCCCGTGTTTTCCTGTTACGTAGCCAATGCTTCCTTGCGCAGGACCATTCGTGATCTTCGCTTCATTGCCGATACAGGCAAAAGACATCAATGCTTTGTTTTGCTTATCGCCAGGATTTTTGATTGATACACCGGGTTCGATATGATCACCAACGATACCCATACAAGGATCCAATAATGAATAGTTATAGACGATTCCGCCGACAGACATCGCAATGCGTCCATAGCCGTCATAGCCGACCCAATGTCCATCACCGGATAACGTCGGATGATCAACGTTACCGATCACACTCATGATGGACAGTTGGTTTATATTTGTTTTCATCAAATTGATCACACTCCTTTTGATAGTTCCTACGCTTCATTATACACCATGTGGCAAAAGTATGCTATAATGGGGACATGCGTTCATAGGAGGTGCTCATATGCTCATTCACCGAGTGAAGGTTCACAGCACGTCTTCCCATCAAATATCGAAGGAAGAATATGAAAAGATGTGCTCATTTCTATCAGATTTTCAAACACCGTTAACCAAGATGCCCTCATATGAAATGCTCTGTGATAAACAAGCTCCCTTTTCGATGCGTCGTACAGCAGAAGCTTTTGAACTGCCGCTTTATAGAAATCTATTCGGACTTTATGAAGTTGAAGTCTTGTTAGAAGGCGAGCACTGTCGTTTTCTTATTGATACCGGGGCGCAGATCAGTGGAGTACGTAAACAAAAAGCCGAAAAATTGCACCTCAAGCATTTGGATGGTTCATTAGAGATCGGCAGTGTTGGTTCTACGAAGATGAAATTAAATGCTGTTGAAGTAAATCAATTGCAGTTAGGAGCGATCACCTGGCAACATCTGCCACTTGTTTTGTTGGATCAACAGCGGTTTTCACTTCCTTTTTTACAGATGGATCTGCTGCGGTTTGATGGGATCCTAGGCTGGGATTTATTATCAATGTTAGATTTTGAATTAGATACGATCTCTAAACGCTTCAAAGTTGTGAAGAATCATTTTCGCTTTGATCATCCCAACATGATTCCGTGTAGCTTTCCAGCTTTGATCGTTCGTGAAAAAAACGGCGGTGTCGCTCTTTTCGGTGTGGATACAGGAGCAAAGCAGAGCTGGCTGGGGAATGCGTATATACAAGATCGATCGCTTCGTGTGATCAGTGAAGCGAAAGTCATCGGATTTGGTGTACATGGTAAAGAAGAGATGATGACACCGATCGTCGATCGATTAGAACTTTATGCAGATCGAGCACAGATTCAATTGCATGGATGTATCAGCGCTTTTGTGGAGATCTTTGAGGGGCATCCATTTGATGGAATCTTCGGTAATGAGATTTTTTCCGGTAGGCGCATTCGTTTCGTCAACAGTAAACAGATGCTGTTATTGACATAGATCTATGAGGAGGTAAGAAGATGATTACAGGAAAAATCGTTATGGCAAACAAAGAAGTGATTCCTTTCGAGTTATATGAGGAAGATGCACCGATCACGGTTGCTAATTTTGTTCGCCTGATCAAAGAAGGTTATTATAATGGGAAGACATTTCACCGTGTTATTCCCGGTTTTGTGTCACAAGGAGGATGCCCTTATGGAAATGGTACTGGTGATCTGGGGTATACGATTCCTTGTGAGACAAAAGGGAATCCTCACCGCCATGTAGAAGGAGCTTTATCTATGGCACATCGCGGAAAAGATACGGGATGTTGTCAGTTCTTTATCGTACATGAACCACAGCCGCATCTAGATGGTGTGCATACCGTTTTTGGTCAAGTAACAGGTAATATGGAAGCTGTGAAAGCAATGCGTAACGGAGATGTGATGGAAAGCGTTACGGTGGATGGATAAACATGAATGATATCAAACGTTTAGGCATGCCTTTATTGGTTTTGATCGTTGCGGCATTTATCACTCGTCTGATGAATGCTTATATGAGCATCCCTTATCAATGGATGATCTTGTTGATCATAGAAGTCACGTCGCTCTTTCTGTTTGGCATGTTGTTGAATAAATCTCACAACAAGCGCAACGGCTCAGTTTTTAAAAAAGTATTTGCGATCGTTTTTACCGTTTTATTTTTGTGCTTGCAGCTAGGTTTCTTTTCCTTTTCTTGGTTGAATCAGTTTCTAGAACTGATTGGAGGAAGCAATGTCTTCTACATCAAGATGATGTATATTTACTGCGGCTATCTTTTTGGTGATTAAAAAGATAGCCTTTCTAGTGAGGGGGATTGTATGGAACGAAAATTGATCTTCTTTGATATTGATGGCACACTGACCAGCGCTTCAAGAATGGGCTACGTATATGAAAGTACCAAGGAAGCATTGCGCCGATTACAGGAAAATGGACATTTTGTCGCTCTGGCTACCGGACGTGCGGCTTTTCGAGCAAAACAGTTTCAAGAACAGGTCCGGATTCCCAATATGGTATGTGAAGGCGGAAACCAGTTGGTGATTGATTATCAAAACGTTTCTTATGAACTTCCGGATCAGAAGCTCTTTCGTCAACTGTATAAGGAAGCAATTCAGCAAAACGTAGGCGTTGCTGTGGCATTAAATGATACTCGTATCCGTACGGCGCCTAATGATCTGTTCATACGGGCAGCTGGGGATTTTTCGGCGTTTATGGATGTTGAGGTTGATCCAGACTTTTGTTTGCAGGAGGATCATAAGATACGCAGGCTGTTTTTGGCAGGAGATGAAGGGAAGATCGAAGAGATAATCAACCGCTATTTGCATCAGAAGGGGATCGGAGTGATGCATTATGGGGACGATCAATTCATCATCATTGAACCGGATGATAAATACAAAGGAATACGGCGTATGGTAGAAATGCTGAATGAGAAGGAAACAAATGTCGTCGTTTTTGGAGATGGTCTAAATGATCGACAGATGTTTCGTGATGCTCCTTTTGCTATCGCTATGGAGAATGCGATTCCAGAGTTAAAAGCGCTGGCAGATTATGTTTGCCCTAGTGCAGACGACGATGGGATCTTGCGTGCTTGTCAACACTTCAAATGGATTTGAAAACAATGTATTCCATTGATCACACACGACAAAAAGATTGAGGAAATAATTCTCCTCAATCTTTTTTCTTACAATATAAAACTATCGAACAAAACGATCCATTACGCATTTCGATGTTGAACGATTCTGACATCGGAGATAAATGACCAAGAGATCAAAAAGCTCTGCTATTAGATTATCGTTAATTTTTTATGCATTTTTGTTATGCATGCATTATGGATTATCTCTGGCGAAAGCTTTCCCAATTCACTTAACCGCGCTGTTTCTGTCTTAAGTGCTCAAAGGCGATAACAGCGGTAGCGCTGACTGCGTTGAGTGCGTTTCGCACTTCTCGTCCATATGGAATGTAGATGTTTTGTTTGCTTGCATTTTTGATTGTTTTGCTCAAACCACGCATTTCTCCACCGATAGCGATGCAAATGCGTTTTGGAAAAGTGACATCGTATAAATTGACCGCATCTTTTCGCTCCGCACAATAAAGATCGATATTTCGTTTTTGCAGTTCCTGTAAGATAAGAGTATTGTCCTCGTAGCAGATCTGCGGCAGATATTCACTTGCACCAGCGCTTCCTTTTGCAATGATGCCGGCTGCATGCTGCCAGTTTCGTTTTGGGTAGAGGATGCCATCACATCCGCTGGCATAAAGCGTGCGCAAAACCGATCCAAAATTAAAAGGATCTTCAATACCTTCGATCAGTGCAAAAAAGCAGCTATCTTCAACATCACATTCACATAGCGTCTGAAAGCGACGTTCTCCGCACAGGCAAACAATTCCTCCATGCGTATGACCTTGTGCCAACGCATCGATCTGTGCGCGTTCACAAAAACGTACCGGAATCGAGCGTTCTTGAGCACGATGTAAGATCCAAAGGGTATCACGGTCTTTTTTGTTTTTATCGACGATAACTTCATGTACAGAACGTACACCACCTAAAATGGCTGCTTTTACCGAGATGTTGCCTTCAAATAAATAAGATTCCATATTGATCACTCATTTCCTGTTTATTATAGGAAAAACTTGAACGATTGACAAGAGTCGATCTGGCTATTGAGTGTTGGTTAGAGAAAAAAGAAGATAAAATGGTTGGACTTGACATTTTTTAAACACCTGTGTATATGATAGTAACGAAAAAGTAGGTGTTTAGATGAAAGTAGCTGTAGCGGCAATGTCTTTGCGGCAAGGAGACTGCGAGGCAAATGTTCGGCGAATGAAAAAAGATATTCAAATAGCAAAACAGGCACATGCGCAATTGATCGTTTTTCCACAAAATGCAGTCAGCGGGTATCCATTGGGAGATCTTTGGCTGGATCGCGATTTTTGTCGTTATGCTGATCACTATAATGAGGAGATTGCAGCATTGGCTGATGAGATCGCAATCGTCTGGGGGAATGTGCGTTATCGAGGAGGGCGTTGTTTTAATACAGCTTTTTTTGCTTATCGTGATCAACTGGAATTGCGCGTGCGTCCTTATCAAGGGACTTTATACAATGATGCTCGCTATTTTGAGATGATGGAACATGGAGCGTTGATCGAATATCAGGATGAATTGATCGCTTTGAATTTTCACGATGATCTGGAGCTTGCAACGTTAAACATCACTTTGGATGCTAGCATTGATTCCTGTTTACCTAAAGGAGCAACACAGATTTATGTCAATGCGGGAGGATGCTGGCAGGATGCGCGTGGATATCACATTCTGGATGCTCGTTGTTTTATTACGCAAGGATCAAAGCTTTATCATTTTAGCGAATTTACGAATGAATTGTACATCTGTGAGGAGGTAGTTCCTATAGCGCACACGAAACGTGATCAGGAACAAAGAGCTGCGTATTTATTGGATGAGGTACAAAAGCGTATCGGAAGATTTGCATTGAATGAAGATGAACGAATGACACAAGTGTTGGCCGAACGTTTTCAGCGACCATGGTTGTTGCAAAAGGAAAAGCAGCCGTGCCTGCAGCTGTTTCCTTGGCGTTTTGCAACAAAAGATCCTGCCTTGTTCTGTGATTTTACGATAGCCGATCTTTTAGATGCCAAAGTTATTGAAACGTTGGATGAGTTATCGCTAGAAGAGATGATTCTTGCGTTCTATGAACAGACACACAGCATCAAAGGTGTTTGCCATTGGTTTTTACACTATGCGAAGGCCTATGAAAAGATTAGATATGCCTTACGAGAACCAGAAAGCTTTATTGATCAGGTCGTTTCAGTCATCGATGCGTATCAACAGGATCATTATTATAATCAACCCGATCCTTTACGTTTGCAATCGTTGAAAAAACAGGCGCAAAAAGTTTTGGAGGAGATGCAAAAAACTATTCTTTTTTGAAGGGATGATATATAATAGTGAATGTAGGAGGTAGCTAAGCTATGAACTTAAAAGGAACAAAAACAGAAAAGAATTTAATGGAAGCATTTGCCGGAGAAAGTCAGGCACGCAATAAATACACTTATTATGCTTCCAAAGCAAAGAAAGACGGTTATGTACAGATTGCCAATATTTTTGAACAAACTGCAAATAATGAAAAAGAACATGCAAAATTGTGGTTTAAATATCTGCATGGTGGTGCAGTTCCTTCCACAGTGGAGAACCTGAAAGATGCAGCTGCTGGTGAGAATTATGAATGGACTGACATGTATGCGCGCATGGCAAAAGAAGCAAAAGAAGAAGGCTTTGATGAAATCGCTGCTGCAATGGAAGGTGTGTTGGAAATCGAAAAGGCTCATGAAGCACGCTATAATGCGCTTTTGAGCAATATTGAAGATGGTACGGTATTCGAAAAGAGCGAAGAAACAGTTTGGGAATGTTTGAACTGCGGTCATCTGCACAAAGGAAAGAGCGCTCCGGAAGTTTGCCCAGTTTGCAATCACGCACGTGCATATTTCGAAGTTCGTAAAGAAAATTATTAATATGGGAATTCGATACGGTGAAAGCCGTATCTTTTCTTTTTTTTATGCATATAGTAAAGAGGAGGAAAACTATGGATGTGCACCGCATTGTTGTGGGGAATCAGTATTTTCTGCAGATTTCTTTTGAACGGTTTCCGATCTGTTGCGTGATGAACGAAGATATGATCGTCGTTAATCAATACAGCGCTTCATTAGTCAGGGAAAAGGAAATCGTTCTTTGTGTTCATCAAAAAAAGAAGGGAGAAGATCTTCTGCACTTGCCGATTATGGAAGCGAGTGAATCTGCAAAGCAAAGGGGTGTTATGATTGGTATGGAGGCAAAAGAAGCGATTCTTTTCCTACAGAAAGAGGAAAATTAAAATCAGATGCATGCTTGTCCTGACTTTAGTTTTTAGTATTTTTTTCTTTTCTGTACGCTTGTTTAATCATTGGATCGAACCGCAGCTGCAAATCGTTGCACGCCAACAAAGCAGCGTTGCTATGAACAATATCGTAACTAGAATCATCCAGTCACTGTCTTATGACAGTTCTTCGTTAGTATGGATCGAACGTGATGAGCAAGGGTATATCACGACATTGCAGATGGATACCCAGTCATTGAATCAACTGCTCTACGATATGTTGCAGACCATCGATCAATCATTGGAAGCAGCACAGGAAGGAGCAATCGACCCGACGCTGGATCAAACGTTATACGAAAATGGAGTGATCTATCAGTTACCGATTGGTTATCTGACCCGTCTTCCGTTCCTGAGCAGTTTTGGACCAAAAATAAATATTCGTTTTCGAATGTTAAATGATGTGAGCGGCCATTTTCAATTGTCTTGTGAACCATATGGATTAAATAACACATTGGTTGAATTATACCTTGTCATTGAATTAAAAGCAGAAGTGTTGACTGTGCTTTCAATTACACAGTATACACATACGATTGAAGTGCCGATCGTTGTTGAAATCATACATGGACAAGTTCCTCAGATCTATCAAAGTTGGACATCGCCAACACTGCAAGCATCACAAGTTCAAGTCTGAAAATACAAATGCAGTTCTGAAAATGAAAAAAAGTATTGCATTTTTCTGTAAATAGGATATAATAAAACAGCAACGTGAACAAGATGGGGTCATGGCGGAATAGGCAGACGCAACGGACTTAAAATCCGTTGGGAGAAATCCCGTGTGGGTTCAAGTCCCACTGTCCCCACCATTTCATTGATGCGTTTGGTTCCGTAGCCAAGTGGTAAGGCAATAGACTGCAACTCTGTGATCACCGGTTCAAATCCGGTCGGAACCTCCATTGGCAAAGGACAGATCAGATCATCTGATCTGTTTTTTTATTGTCGTATAAAGAAGAATTTGATACCATGATAGCAAGTGAGGTGCGAGCGTATGAAGCTGGTGAATGTATATATCGAACATCCGACTTTGGCATTGGATCAGTGTTTTTCTTATTGCTATGAGGAAGAAACTCTCGCAATTGGAATGCGTGTTTGTGTTCCATTTGGTAAAAAGAGTGTCATTGGCTTTATTGATTCATTTCAAGAGTTAAGTGAAAAGGAGGTGCATGCGCTTCCTTATCAGATCAAAAAAATTGAGCGTGTAATTGATCGTGAACCATTATTGAATGAAGAATTGCTTGCACTTGGTAAATGGATGGCGCGTTATTATGTTGCCTCAACGATCAGCTGTTATCAATCTATGCTTCCAAAAGTATTGAAACCTAGTCAAACTAAGGCGAAGATCATCATGGAAGATCTGATCGTGTTTGATCATTATGAAGACGGGCTTACAAAACGGCAAATGGAAGTGCTGCAAGCATTTGAACCGATCGCTGAGATGTTGGCAAAAGATTTTCGCAAACAGTATAAAACGGTTGGTAAAGCATTGATTGAACGAGGATGTGTTCGCTTACAGCAAAGGGAAAAACAGTCGATGATGACGCATTGTGAAAAAAACGAATCACTTGTTCAATTGACGAATGAACAGCAACAAGCGTTAAATCGGCTGCGTGAGCAGAAAGGATATGCCGGTGTCGTTTTGCATGGTGTGACGGGAAGTGGAAAGAGCGAGGTATTTTTGCGCTATGCGACAGAGATGATCGAACAGGGGAAACAAGTGTTGTTTCTCGTTCCGGAAATATCGTTGACGCCTCAGCTCCAGCGAAGGGTACAGGAACGTTTTGGAAATCAGGTTGCTATTTATCATTCACAGCTCAACGATCAGCAGAAATATGAACAATACCAATTGGTGAAGAGAGGACAAGTGCAAGTAGTTGTAGGTACACGCAGTGCCGTCTTTTTACCATTTCAAAAATTAGGGGCAATCATTTTAGATGAAGAGCATGATTTGAGTTATAAGCAGGAAAATACACCGCGCTATCATTGTCGCGATATTGCCCTTTGGCGTGGAAAATATCATCATTGTCTAGTGCTTCTTTCCAGTGCAACGCCCTCTTTGGAAACGTATGCAAGAGCGTATAAAGGAATTTACCAGTTGATCGAGATGAAACATCGCATCTATCAAGAACTGCCGGAAGTAGAGATCGTCGATATGGAGGAATGTCTGCGCAGAAAAGAGGATGCATTTCTCTCCAATCGTCTGCGTGAAGAAATTACTTTGGCGTTAGAACGGAATGAACAAGTGTTGTTATTGTTAAATCGGCGAGGGTACACTCCGATCTTGCGCTGCATGAACTGTGGAGAAGTGCTGCGCTGTCCACATTGCGATGTTGCGCTCGCTTATCATAAGGAAGAACAGCGAATGAAGTGTCATATCTGTGGGTATGTGCGAACGGTGCCAAAACAATGTCCGACCTGTCATGGTAATCAATGGCAATATGGTGGTATGGGAACACAACGATTGCAAGAACAGATCCAGACTGCTTTTCCTGCTGCGCACATTGTCCGAATGGACAGTGATGCGACTAGAAAAAAAGGAGCTCATGAGCGCTTATTGAAACAATTTGGAGAAGATGGCGATATTTTATTAGGTACGCAGATGATTGCGAAAGGACTGGATTATGAAAATGTGACTTTGGTAGGGATCGTGAATGGAGATGCTTCTTTGAGAAGTGCGGATTATCGAAGTAGTGAGTTGACTTTTGATCTGTTAGAACAAGCTTGCGGCAGAAGTGGAAGAGGAAAAAAGAAGGGAAAAGTGATCTTGCAGGCATTTGATACACAGCATTATGCAGTACAGTGTGCGGCTAATCATAATTATCAGCGTTTCTTTGTTTCAGAGATGAACTTTCGCCATCTTGCGCAATATCCTCCTTATACTTATTTGTCGGCCATCTATTTCATCCATGTAAATGAAGAGGTGGCTGCAGAAGCTGCAGATGCTGCTTTGATGATGTTCAAAGGAAAACAACTGTTTAAATTACTTGGACCAATTGCACTGGGGAAACGAAAAGATGAATATCGTTATCGCTTGATCTTAAAAGGGAAAAATCGAGAAGAACAGGCGCGCTTGTTACGAGAGATCTTTGATCAGTATAAACGATCTGGACAACGGGCACGTATGGAAATCGATGTTGATCTCTTTGTGGTAGAATGATTATGAAAAAACTAACGGTGAGGATCTTCGTTCTGCTTGGTATCTTTCTCTTGGCCATTGCTGCATTTGAGGATTACAAGATCAGTTGTCTCCTTTATGATCCCAGTGATTTACTTGCTCGTTTTTTGCAGGATGGTTATCCGATTTTATTAAAGATATGGGTTGCATTTTGTTTTTTAGCAATCTTTGATCGGAAGCATTGGTATGCTTTGATCGGTTGGTTGTTCTGTTTAGTAACGTTGTTATCAGATTTCATGAAGCTTTTCGCAAAACCTTTGTTCAGTGTTGAGCTATTTGTGACTACCACGCTTATTTGCGTGCTTCTACTGGTGTTGCGTCACCAGTTATCCTTAGAACAGAGAATGCGGCTTTATTCTTATCTTTCCTTTTTCTTACGCGTGTTTGTTATGACATTTCTCACGGTATGTATCCTCAAAGTTCTATGGGGAAGGATCCGCTTTCGAGATTTGCAAGATGCGGCATCGTTTTTTCCTTGGTATCAGCCCTGTGCGCAAGGAGGAACCTCTTTTCCAAGCGGTCATGTCAGCACGTTTTCTGCTTGTGCGTTCAGTTTGTGTTCTTTACCTTTTTTCAAAGAAAAAAAGATCTTTTTTATCATCGTTTGGGGTGCCATATGCATCATGATGATTTCGCGTGTAATCATGGGTGCACATTATGTGAGTGATACGGCAGCAGGGATGCTGATCGCTTTAGGTTGGTGGCAATATTTTGATCATAGATGGGAGAGTTGATCGTATGAATATGCGAGAATGGTGTTTACATGCGCTGTGCGCAATTTGCGAAGAACAAGCGTACAGCAATTTATATCTGCAGCAGCATCTGCAGCAACTGGAAGAAAAAGATCGCGCATTGGCGGTTTCCATCGTCTATGGAACGTTGCAAAACAGCCGATATGTTCGCTATCAATGGGAAGCGATGGTCAAACGGATGCCGAAGAAAGCAATTGCTCATTTGTTGGATATGAGCATTTACCAGCTGTTGTTCTTAGAACATGTTCCAGCTTATGCGATCATTCATGAGGCGGTTGACTTATGTGCAAAGATCGCCCCGAATACGAAAGGCATGGTCAATGGTGTTTTGCGTCGCTTTCAACGAGAGGGCAAACGGGCACTTCCTTTGGATGAATGGGAAGCTTTGGCAATTCAGGCAAGCTTGCCAATGTGGCTCTTGCAGATGTGGAAAAGTCAGTATGGACATGAAACATGCAAGGCGCTTTGTAAAAGCATCAATCGAATATATCCACAGTGTGTCCGAATCAACCGCATGAAAACAACCAGGGAAACATTGTTGAAAGATCCAGCATATACTTGCGGAAATTTAAGTGAAGATGCCTTGTATGTAGAAAAAGGAAATGCAGCCAATAGTGAGGATTATCGCGAAGGGCGTATCTCCATTCAAAGCGAAGCTAGCCAAATGGTCGCATTGTGGATGGATCCGAAACCGGGAGAACAACTTTTGGATGTTTGCAGTGCGCCTGGTTCCAAAGCAGCACATATGGCGGAACATATGCAGGATGAAGGGCTGATCATCTGTGGTGATATTCACCCTCATCGGGTGGAATTAATCAAACAAGGTGCAAAGCGTTTGGCCTTGCATATTCTGGATGCAAGAGTAATGGATGCGACCGTACTGGAAGGAATTAAAGATGAAGCGTTTGATGGGGTATTGTGCGATGTGCCATGCAGCGGTTATGGAGTGATGGGGAGAAAGAGCGATATGAAGCTGCATCTGGATCCTCAAGCGATGGATACATTGATTCCTTTGCAATATGCAATCTTGTGTCAAGCAAGCAAGAAAGTGAAAAAAGGCGGTCGATTGATCTATTCTACTTGTACGTTGAATCGTAAGGAAAATGAAAAACAAGTTGAAAGATTTTTAAATGAACATCCTGATTATGTGCGAAAGAAAGAACAGACGTTTTTCCCTTTTGAGCATGGGACGGATGGCTTTTATATCGCCTTGATGCTACGTAAGGAACAATAAACGGCGGCTTGCGCCGTTTTCTTCTTTTGCATGCTGTGCAAAATATGGTAGAATAAGGACGATAATCAAAAAGGAATGTAGATTACGGTGAGGATATGAAGAGTTTATATGACTTTAATTATGAACAAATACAAGAGTTTGCATTAAATCAAGGATGGAAGAAATTTCGAGGGCATCAGATCTTTCAATGGCTGTATCGTAACCGGGTGACGGATATTGATGAGATGAGCAACCTCTCAAAAGAAACAAGGGATCGCTTAAAACAAGAATTCGTGATTTCACCATTGACGTTACGGGATAAACAAGTGGCAAAAGATGGAACGACCAAGTTTTTGTTCGCTTTGGAAGATGGATCGCTGATCGAGAGCGTATTGATGCTATTTGATTATGGTAAAAGCGTCTGTGTCACTTCACAGGTTGGTTGTAATATGGGCTGTGCGTTTTGTGCAAGTGGATTGACGAAAAAGCAAAGAAACCTGACCAGCGGAGAAATGGTCGCTCAAGTCATGTATATTCAAAGAGAACTAGATCAACAAGAAGAACGAGTCAGTCATATCGTCGTCATGGGGACGGGAGAACCTTTTGACAATTATGAAGAGGTGATGAATTTCTTAGCAACGTTGAATCATGATCGTGGACTGGGCATTGGAGCAAGGCATATTACAATTTCCACTTGTGGGATCGTGCCACGCATCTATGCGTTTGCTAAAGAACATACGCAATATAACCTAGCAGTTTCACTGCACGCGCCCAATGATGAGCTGCGCAATCAATTGATGCCGATCAACCAAGCATATCCTCTTTCGTCACTTATGGAAGCATTGGATGCCTATGGTAAAGAGAATAATCGCCGTTTGACATTTGAATATATCTTGTTGCGCGGCGTAAATGATCAGCCGCTTCATGCAAAGCAGCTGGCGAAGCTCATCGGGAAGCGAAATGCTTATATCAATTTGATTCCGTACAATGCGGTGGATGAGAAAGGTTTTCAAGGCGTGGATCATGCGGCAGCGATGGTCTTTTACGATCAGCTGATGAAGCTTGGTGTGCGTTGTACGATCCGTAAGGAACACGGAAGCGACATCGATGCAGCATGCGGCCAGCTGCGTGTGAAACATTTGCAGAAGAGGTGATAACATGGATTACTATGGAGCAAGCGACAAAGGCTTAAAACGCGAACGGAATGAAGATAGTTACTGTTGCTTGATGAATCAGAATGGTGATTTTTTGGCGTGTGTCTGTGATGGCATCGGTGGAGCAGCAGCTGGTGAGGTTGCAAGCAAAATGGCCGTGATCGCGTTGCAGGAACATTTTCAAAAGGCTAAGGAATTTAGCGGCGAACGGGAAGTCGTCGCGTGGATCAAAAAAACAATTGAAGACGTGAATGATCAAATCTTTACAGCAGCGATGCGTTCGATCAAGCAGCGTGGTATGGGAACGACATGTGTGGGCTTTTTGCGCAGCAATGGTCGAACCTTCGTATTCAATGTGGGGGATTCACGGGTTTATGCGCTTTATCAAGACAGCTTTTTGGCGATGACCGAGGATCATTCCTATATTGCAGATCTGCTAAAAAGCGGGACGATCACTTTGGAACAAGCTAAAGTACATCCTGCGCGCAATATGTTGACGAATGCGCTGGGCGTCTGGGATCATGTGAAGATCGATATTCATAAGATTCGTGAAGATTATCAACAGTTGTTGGTGTGCAGTGATGGGTTACACGGTTATGTGAGTGAGGATACTATTTACAGCATCTTGTGCAATGAAGAAAAAACTTGTGAAGAAAAAGTCTCTTTGTTGATTCAGGTGGCGAACGATATGGGCGGTTTTGATAATGTAACCGCAATAGTAGCACAAAAAGAGGCGGGTGAAGTGGATGGATAAACTAATTGCAAACCGCTATCTGCTGATTTCTAACATTGGTCAAGGAGGTATGGCTGATGTATATAAAGCGGTCGATACGATCTTAAATCGGGAAGTAGCCGTGAAGATTTTGCGGGGAGAGTTATCCAACGATCCGATGACGCTTTTGCGCTTTCAAAGAGAGGCAAGTGCTGCCAGCAAGCTTTCTCATCCAAACGTGGTCGACGTTTATGACGTAGGGGAAAGTGAAGGAAGACATTATATTGTTATGGAATATGTGCGCGGACGCACATTAAAACAGATGTTGGCGCAGCGAGGCGCTTTGAATATCGACGAAGCGATTGATATCATGATGCAGTTGACGAGCGCAATTTCTTTGGCGCATGAAAAACATATCATCCATCGTGATATCAAACCGCAGAATGTACTTGTGAAAGATGACGGTACGGTCAAGATCACAGACTTTGGTATCGCAATTGCCCATGATTCGATCCAATTAACGCAGAATCATACGGTAATGGGAAGTGCACATTATCTCGCGCCGGAAACAACGAAGGGAGAAATACCGACAACTGCAGTAGATATTTACGCATTGGGTATTGTATTTTATGAACTGTTGAGCGGAGAGGTCCCATTTAAAGGAAATACGCCTACGGAGATCGCAATCAAGCATCTGCGGGAACCGATGCCTTATATACGTGACTTCAATCCATTGATTCCACAATCAGTAGAGAATATCATCTTGAAAGCAACTGCTAAACGCATTGATCAACGCTATGTAAGCGTTGACGAGATGATTGAGGATCTGGCAAATTGTCAGTTGCCGCAAAATAAAAATGTAGAGAGAATTCTTTTGGATAATACACCGGTCCTCTCTGTAAAGATAGAGGATGGGCATTTACAGGTAGAAGAGGGCAAAAGAAAAAATCGAAAAAAACGTCGTTTATGGATCATTGGCGGTTTAACTTCGTTTTTTGCTGTTGTACTCATCAGTGTCGTTGCGCTGTTTGCTAGCGGTATCTTATCGCTGGATTCTATGATTGGAACGCCAATTCCGGAAATTGTTGGGCTTTCCAGTGAGGAGGCGGTCCAACGTTTGGTGGATGCCGGTTTTGATGAGAATCAAATCGTATTGGAGGAAGTGCTCAGTGAGGATGTGGAAAAAGGAAATGTGAGTGCAGTGGAGCCTGTGGAACATTCTCGTGTCGGAAGAGAGGATACGATCATGCTTCAAGTCTCAAGAGGTGGCTATTATGTCGTTGAAAACTATGTCGGGCTTACGTTGCCACAGCTGCGTCAGATCTTTTCGGAAAATCATATCAACATCCGCATCCATCAAAGTGAGACACCTCGTTCAGATGTGACAAAAGGGACTATTTTGACACAAAGTTTAGCAGTTGGAGAAAAAATTGATCCTTTGGCAGATAATGAGATCACGATTACCATTGCCTCTTCTCCTACGTTCATGATTCCTGCAGATATCATCGGAATGGATCTTCAGGAAGCCAAAGATGTACTGAGCGGTTATGGTGCTGCCGTCGTAACGAGCCGTATTAGTGAAGATATTTTAAATGAGGAAGAAAAGTTAGGAGAAGGCCTAGTTGTACGCTGTGATCCTAGTCCGGGAGAAAACTATACACAGGAAGGAACAGACAGCTATATCGTGCTGTACTATTATTGATATTATGGAACAAGGAAAAGTTATCAAGATCATCTCAAATCAATATGAAGTGCGCTTGGAAAGCGGCGAACATCTTTCTTGTGTCGCAATGGGAAAATTACGTAAACACGCTTCTCCGATGGTTGGTGATTATGTAGAAGTTGAGCGCTTTGAAAGCACCAATGGGATTCAAAAGGTTTTGCCGAGAAAGAATATGTTAAAACGACCGGCAATTGCAAATGTTGATCAGGCGATCATTGTCATGTCGACGGTGATTCCGGATTATTCTACGGTATTGATCGACCGCTTGATCTTTCAGATCTGTTATGCGGGAATTCAACCGATCCTATGTGTGACGAAAATGGATCTGATCGATAAAGATTCCTGGATCTATCGTTCTTTGCAGGAGTATCGCGACAGTGGATATAAGGTCATCGAAAGTGGAAAAGGCTATGATGAAGGAGAGCTGATCGAACTTTTAAAAGGAAAGGTATCGGTATTGACTGGACAGTCTGGTGCTGGCAAAAGTTCATTGCTGAATCGCATTGAACCAAGCTTTCAATTGCGCACGCAACAGACGAGCAAAGCGCTGGGAAGAGGAAAGCATACGACACGGCATTGCGAACTGCATCCGGTTGCACAGGGATGGGTGGCAGACACGCCGGGATTTTCATCTTTGGATTTTCAATATATGAGCGTTGATGGATTGGCATACTGTATTCCGGATTTTCAGCCGTATTTAGGAAAATGTCGTTTTAACGATTGCGCACATCTCAAAGAGCCTGGATGCGCAATTAAAGAAGCAGTGGAAGAAGGAAAAATCAATCAGGAGCGTTATCAACATTTTGTGGAAATTGCGCAGCAGATTCAAGCAGCGCCTACACGCTATTCATAATAAGGAGGAATCGATATGAAAAAACGTATCATTGCACCGTCAATTCTATCGTTGGATTATTCGAAAACAAGTGAACAATTATCAGAACTGGCAAAAAGCAATGCAGAATGGATACATTTTGATGTGATGGATGGCCATTTCGTACCTAATCTGACATTTGGCCCAGATATCTTAAAAGGCTTTAAAAAAGTTTTACCACAGAAGATGGATGTTCATATCATGGTGGAAGATGCAAAGAAATATGCGGATGTTTTTGTTGATGCAGGCGCTGATGTGCTTACCTTTCACAGCGAGGCTTTAGATGATGATGTCGATGAGATCTGTGCGCTGTGTGCACATATTCGAAGCAAAGGTGCATTGGCAGGGGTCAGTGTAAAACCAAAGACGCCGATTGAACCGTTACTTGCTCATCTGGATCAGATGGATGTGTTATTGATCATGTCTGTGGAACCGGGTTTTGGCGGACAAGCATTCATGGAAGAAGTATTGGGTAAAGTAGAAAAAGCAAGAGCAGTGATTGAAGCGAACCATCTTTCCACACGGATCGAAATCGATGGCGGCATTAACGATCAGACTGCAAAACTGGCGATTGCTGCGGGTTGTGATACGTTAGTAGCAGGCAGTTATGTATTTAAGAAAGAGATTGCTTCGGCAATCGATTTGCTCTTATGTCAATGATCGTCCTCGTATCACCTCTAGCAAGACAGATTCCATTGTTGGATGATGCGGTGTATGCTGGGGTAGATGCTGGTGCGCTTCGCTGTATTGAGCAAGGTATTCCTATGGTTTTTGCATTAGGAGATTTTGATACAGCAAACGAAAAACTTTCTTTGATCGAGGCACAGGTGCCTTGTTATAAACTGCCTACCCATAAAGATGAGACTGATATGGAAAGTGCGTATTTAGAAGCAAGACGTCGCGGTTATGAAAAAATTATTCTTTTTGGTGTATTACAAGGACGTTTTGATCATACGATGGCGAATTTCTATCTTATGCTGTATCGAGATCCTTCTCTGATTTTAATGGATGAGTCAAACCGTGTGCAGGTGTTGACAAAGGGTACATATACGATTGACAAACGATATCAATATTTGTCTTTCTTTGCATTGACAGATAGTTGCATCAGTGAACAAGGGGTCGCTTATCCCCTTGACCATAAGCGTGTTGCTCCTAGTGATATTTTTATGGTCTCCAATGAAATCTTACAAGAGAAAGCTGTGATCAGTGTACATGAAGGTAGTTTCTTGATGATCGAATCAGATGATCGATCCTAGGATTTTAAGGATGTTGTCTAAAACGACATCCCTTTTTCATACAAAAAGGCTCGATTGTTTAAAAGAAGAAGACTTCGAAATAGATTTCTGCGTGCGCATCGCAGATGGAGCATTCTTTACATTTATAAAAAAGTGTGTTTAAATATTCAGAGATTTGGGAAGAGGGTGAGAGCATGCCGCGAACCGCTAAGGATCCATATTTCTATTTCTTGATTGGGATTGCTTTGGAGATCGTTGGTATCATGTCAATATGGGCAAAAAGCTCTTTGCTATCGTTGGTCATGCTTTTGCTGGGGATTATGTTATTTATTAGCGGCAGCATCCAATTAACCCGTTTTTGTCTTCATAAAGAATATCACGCTGGTGATTTTAATGCTTGCCTGCGTTCTTTGTTAAGTCTTAGTATTTCCGTTTTGTTCATCTGGTATCAAGGTGTTCCGCAATGGATGATGGTCGTTGTATTTGGCTTTTATATGTTGCTTTATGCAACAGCTTGTTTTGTTCAATGGTGGTTATATCGAAAAGATCGGGTGAGAGGCAGGATCATGCTTTTCTTTACTGCAGTTGTCTTATATGTAGTAGGCGGTATTTTTCTGTTAGCTCCAAGCTTGACCATGGATGATATGTTGATTCTGCTTGGCGTTTACTTTATCTTGTTAGGTTTGATGTATCTTCGGGATGGCTTTGATTCACTTTCTACCAAAACAAGAAGCCGGGTGACACGCAAGATTCGCATTACGTTACCAGCAATCGTTTGTGCGATCATTCCTGCCAAAACGTTGAATGACATCAATGAATATTTAAAAGATAATGAAGAATTTGAGGAAGATGATCACAGCGACACGGCTGAACCGGATTTGACAATCTATGTTCATGTGACTAGTAGCGGTTTCGGATTGCTCGGTCATGTGGATATCGGATTTGAGGGTTCCATCATCTCTTATGGAAATTACGATACGGAAAGTTACCGTCTAAATGCGATCATCGGGGATGGCGTTTTCTTTATATCACCGATCGCATCGACGGTGGAAAATTATCTTTCGGTGGAAAAAAACAATTTGTTCGTTTATGGATTGCGTTTGGATGAGTCGCAGAAAGAACAAATCCGGCAGGCGATTCATCGTATCATTGAAAAGGGATATCGATGGCAGACAAAGATCGAAAGGGAGAATGGATTTCAACATCCTGAAGATTATCAGGATGACTATCCTTCCCGGTTAGTATATAATACAGGGGCTGTATTTTATAAATTTCGTGAAGGTCGTTTTAAGACCTATTTCGCGTTAGGCTCCAATTGTGTCTTGTTGTCCGATTCGATCATAGGTCGACTGGGAACAGATGTATTGAGCATGCGCGGTTTGATCACACCAGGAACGTATTTAGATTATTTGGATAAAGAATATCATAAGAAAGGCAGTATGGTCATCTCTCGTCAATTTTATCCTTCCAAAGAAAAAAACAGAAAGTCAAAGGTATTCGATCACGATTATCTGTGAATGAATTCCTTGTTCAGATAGGTAATAAAAGAAAAAGACCCGTAGCGCTAAGGATGCATTGATTTTGAAAAATATACATCCAGGCACTTACGGGTTTTTAGCGATCGCTTCTTCAAAAGAAAAACAGGCACTGCCTGTTCTCTGATGTATTTACTAGATCGCGTTGTTCTTTTTCAATGTTTTCAGAGCACGGGCACTGATGCGCAGTGTCTGTGGCTTTCCGTCAACAATAACCTTCACTTTCTGTAAATTTACATTCCATGTACGGCGAGATGCACGCATTGAGTGTGAACGTCTGTTACCTGATAAAGGACCTTTACCAGTGATTGCACATACTTTTGACATACTGCTTACCTCCTTTACGCGATATTTTTACGCAATTTGCTTATTCATACTACCATTTTTCATATAAAAAAGCAAGTATATTCTAAAAAAATAATTACGGTGCATCTGCTTTCCGTTCTTTTTTCATGTTTCAGTGAGATCTATCATAAGATAGAGTGGTGATAGCATGCTTCGTGGAAAAGTAAAAAAACGGATAAGATGCATTTTTTTATGTGCTATGCTCATCTTTGCCTGCATTTTATCCAAATTAGGGTATGAACAGATTCTGCATCATGATGCGATCATGGAACGTGCGCTGGATCTATGGCAACGCGATTTTGCAATCTCAGGTGTACGGGGAAGCATTTTGACAAGTGATGGCGTGGTGTTAGCACAAGACATGCCAACTTCTTCGGTGGTAGTCGTTCCTGCGCAGATCACAGATCCAAAAGAAACGGCAAAACAGTTGGCAGAAATCTTAGAGGCGGATGAGACGATGCTATTAGAAAAGATCACGAAGAAGGTATCTACCCAAAAGCTACAACCGGAGGGGCGTCAGATCAATGAACAACAACGCGCAACAATCGAAAACTTAAATATGGAAGGCGTGTATTTGGTATCCGATTCGCAACGATATTATCAAAAAGGCAATTATCTGGGACAGGTGTTGGGGTTTACAGGGATCGATAACCAAGGATTAGCAGGATTGGAATTGCAATACGATGAGATCCTGCAAGCGCAAGAAGGCTCATTAAAAATTCCTTTTGATGCGAAAGGTCAAAAAGTGACCCTTTATCAAGAAACTTATGAAGCGAGTGGGAATGGCATAAATCTCGTATTGACCATTGATTCGCATATACAAGATATCATGGAACGAGAGATGACGAACTTGATGGAACGTTATGAACCTAAGCAGGCGTTGGCAATAGC
Organism: uncultured Merdibacter sp.; assembly: GCA_965151435.1. Classification (GTDB taxonomy): domain Bacteria; phylum Bacillota_I; class Bacilli_A; order Erysipelotrichales; family Erysipelotrichaceae; genus Merdibacter. Next base: position 25,421 of record CBCTZR010000006.1, read on the forward strand.
GATGAATCCGAATACGGGAGAAATTTTAGGGATGGTGTCAAAGCCGGATTTTGATCCGAATCATTATGAAGATTATGATCAAAGTACGATCAATCGCAATTTACCGATCTGGATGAGCTATGAACCTGGATCGACTTTTAAATCTGTCACATTTGCTTCCGCCTTGGATCTGGATCTGTTTGATATGTTCAAAGATACGTATTATGACAAAGGATATGAGATCGTCGGTGGTGCACGAATCAAATCATGGCGAGCAGGAGGTCATGGTTTACAGACGTTTTTACAGGTATTGGAGAATTCATCCAATCCCGGCTTTGTGGAAATCAGCCGACGCATGGGAATCGATCAGTTATATGAGTATGTAAAACTATTTGGATTCGGCGAAAAAACTGGCGTGGATTTGCCCGGAGAAAGCACGGGAATATTTTTTGAAAAAGAGGCGATGGGGGAACTGGAGGCAGCTACGGTTGCCTTTGGACAAGGCATTTCTGTGACACCGATCCAATTGGTGAGTGCATTTAGCGCTATCGTAAACGGAGGGACGTTATACACGCCTTATATCACAAAAGGATTTGTCGATCCGATCAGTGAGGATGTTTTGCTGGAGGTATCACCGACAGCGAAGCGTAGAGTGATCAGTGAAGAGACGAGCGAGCAAATGCGATATGCATTGGAAAGCGTTGTTGCCAACGGTGGAGGTAAAGCAGTTTATATCGATGGGTATCGAATCGGAGGGAAGACCGGAACGGCACAAAAAGCGGAGAATGGTGTATATCTTGAGAATGAATATATTCTTTCTTTTCTCTCTGCAGCACCGATGGAAGATCCGCAAATCGTGATCTATGTCGCTGCAGATGCGCCGAAAAATGATGTACAGTATGGCGGGACGGTCATTGCGCCAGTTGTCAAGGCGATGTATGAGGATATCTTGCCGTATTTGGAAGTTGAACAAAGTGAAGAACAACTTCCAAAGAAACTTGTCTGGCCGGAGACAGAAGCAATCGTCGTCGAAGATTATATCGGGAAGACGAAAGATGAGGTAAAGCAAGAGGGCGTCATTTTTGAGTTTATCGGAGATGGTGATACGGTCGTGGATCAAATGCCGCAAGCCGGTGTTACGCTGAGCGAACAGGGAAGGGTGTGGATCTATCTTGAAAACGATACGTTTGAATGAAGCGTTAGCAAAGATTGGCATTCGATGTGAGGATAAGCGACTCATCCGAGGAATTCATGAAGATAGCCGATGGATCGAAAAAGACTGGATCTTTATCGCACGCCATCCGCGCGGAGAACGCTATATTGCGCAAGCTTTGGCAAAAGGAGCGGTGGTTCTTTGTGAATGCCAAGATAAGAAGAAGGATGTTTATCATGTGGATGATATGGAAACAGCGTTGAAGGCGCTTTTGACACTCTGTTATCCTTCTTTCTGCGAGGATCTTCTTTGTATTGCCGTTACGGGAACTAACGGAAAATCAAGTACAGCTTATTTTCTATATCAGTGTTTGTCGAAACGGATGCGTTGTCTATGGATCGGTACGCACCAGGTGTTGGCAGATACTTTTCATGAAACGATTGACAATACGACACCCAACAGCTGTGAACTTCTTCGCTTGATTGAAAAAGCGAAGAAGCAAGGTGTGGCATGTCTGATCATGGAAGTGAGCTCTCATGCGATTGCTCAAAATCGAATTAGTGTGTTGTCTTATGATTTTATCATTTATACCAATATTCGTAGCGACCATTTGGATTATCATGTATGTGAAGCGCATTATCGTTATACGAAATATGCTCTTCGCCGATATTTGAAAGCCCAAGGTAGAATCTTGGTGAATCATGATGATGTGCGATTGCATCCGCTATATGATCTTTTAGATGGGCAATGTGTGACTTATGGCAGCGCATTATCACATTATTGGCTGCATGATGTGGTTGCAGATGTAAATGGTTTGCGCTTTTTTGTCAATGATCAAGCGTTTGAGACGAAAATATGCGGACTATTTCAAGCGTTAAACCTGACTGCAGTGATCGCTGTGTGTCATTTATGCAAGATGAAGGATTCACAAATCGCTTCAGCAATCAAACAATTACAGCCGTTAGCAGGACGGTTACAAAAGGTATGGGAACATCCTTTTGCATTTATTGATTATGCGCACACGGCGAGTGCGTGTGCTGCACTGTTTGCCAGCGTTCGTTCTTTTCCTCATGAGCGTCTCATTACGGTGATTGGATGCGGTGGAGAAAGAGATGAAGAAAAACGTGCACAAATGGGAAACATCGCTAGCTTGAACAGCGATCTTTGCATTTTTACAAGCGATAACCCACGCAACGAATCGCTTGCCCGTATTTTTGCGATGATGTGTGAGCAGATCAAAGACAATGTCATGATTTTTGAGGAACGTGCCTATGCTATTAAATTTGCAGTGAAAAACAGCGGGAATAATGATATAATACTCGTTGTTGGCAAAGGTGATGAACGTTGGCAGATCGTCGGTGGACAGGCGTATCCTTTTGATGATGCTGAGGTGCTTTGCCGTGCATTAAGGGAAAAGGAGGAAATTGCGTGATGCAGTTGGATTATATCGTGGCTTTTGTGGTCGCGTTGGCTATAACATTGCTTGTTATGCCCAGCGTGATCCGCTATTTACATAAGATCAAATTTGGACAGACGGAGCGAGAAGAGGGATTGGCTTCGCACAAGGTGAAAAATGGAACGCCGACCATGGGAGGAATTGTGTTTATCTTAGTGCCGATCCTTGTGTTTTCAATCTTGCGCTTTGATGCTTTACGTCAAAGCAGCATTCAAATCGTGATCCTTGCCTATCTCGGTTATGGGTTGATTGGTTTTATCGATGATTATCTGATCGTTGTGAAAAAGAACAATGACGGTTTGAAACCTTGGATAAAATTTGCTATGCAATCTGTTTTGGCTATCGTCTTTTTCATGTTATATCGTACAGCTGCATCGACAGAGATCATAATTCCTGTGTTGGATTGTCGTTTTGACCTTGGTTGGCTGTATTTTTTCTTAGTATTCATCATGTTCACAGCCGAGAGCAATGCAGTTAATTTGACTGATGGTCTGGATGGACTATGCGCAGGTGTTAGCATCGTTGCGTTATTTCCATATGTAATCTTTAGCTTGATGCAAGGGAATCGTTCGCTCGCTTTATTCTTGTTGTGTGTCATAGGAGCACTTCTTGGCTATCTTTGTTTCAATTTACATCCAGCGAAGATCTTTATGGGCGATACAGGTTCGTTAGCGTTGGGGGGCTTGTTAGCAGCCGTTGCCATGGTAACTAAAGAAGAGCTGCTTCTGGTGATCATCGGCGGCGTATTCGTCATCGAAGTGCTATCTGTTGTGATTCAGGTATCACATTTTAAACGAACGGGAAGACGCGTGTTCAAGATGGCACCGATTCACCATCATTTTGAAATGTGCGGGATGAAAGAGACAAAGGTCGTATCAATGCTTTGGGGAATCGGTTTTCTGTTTGCCCTCATCGGTTTATTGTTAGGAGTGATGTGAGATGGCGGAAGTTTTAGTTTTAGGAGCTGCACGTAGTGGTATCGCTGCAGCCAAACTGCTTTTGAAACACGGTTATCAGGTTACGCTGACGGATAGTCAGGTCTTAAAAGAAAAAGAAGACTTGGAAGCGATCGGCGTTCAGGTCGTGGATGGCGGACATCCGGATTGGCTGAAAGAAAAAGATTGGGCATTTATCGTCAAAAATCCGGGCATCCCTTATTTTGTGCCGATCGTAAAAGCTTTTGTTGAAAAAAAGGTACCTATTTATACGGAAGTCGAGATTGCTTATCGGTTTGCGAAAAAGTTTTCCTATGGTGCAGTTACAGGGACAAATGGCAAGACGACGATCACTTCGATGCTGTATGAAATGTTAAAGCGCAAAGGAAATGCTTTGGTCGCTGGTAATATCGGTTTTCCTCTCTGTGAGTTGGCAAATCAATTTGAGGAGGAAGAAAAAGACGTTGCTTTGGAACTGAGCAATTTTCAACTGTTGGGGATGGAAACGTTTCGTCCTACAGTGAGCGTCGTTTGTAATTTAGCACCGGATCATCTGGACTACATGGATAGTGTTGAAGCGTATTATGTAAGCAAGATGCGCATTTATCAAAGCTGTCAGAAAGACGATTGGTTTTTACGCAATGTCGATGATCCTTTGATCATGCAGTATGCGGTAAATATTCCTTGTCAAGTGATCGATTTTTCATTACAGCGAGAAGATGTGGATCTTTATCGCAAAGAGGGGAAGATCTGGTTGCATGACACGATGTTATTTTCGGTCGATACATTAAAGATCGTCGGTGATTATAATGTATGCAATGCGATGATTGCCGCTTGCATGGCATATCGTATGGGGGTGTCAATTGAGGATATCCAAGCTGTTTGTGCAACGTTTACTTCGGTTGAACATCGCTTGGAATATATTGGTGAGAAAGATGGCGTGCGTTTTTACAACGATTCCAAAGCGACCAATACACACGCAGTTGCGGCAGCATTATCTTCCTTTCCCAACAATATCATCCTGCTTGCAGGCGGACATGATAAAGGCATACCATTCGACGATCTGAAACGCTTTGATGATCGTGTAAAACTCTGTGTATCTTTTGGTGAGACGAAAGAGCAATTTCATTCGATCTTCTCCAATTGCATCAGCCATGAGACGATGCAAGAAGCATTGGATGAAGCATGTGCTCATGCACAAGCTGGAGACGTCATCTTGTTGTCACCCGCTTGTTCCAGTTTTGATCAATTCCACAATTATGAAGAGCGTGGACGCATCTTTAAACAGATGGTGCGTACGATCCTTTAGGAAGGAGACCTACTATGGATATTATTGAAATTTTAAAATCGATCCTTTATGGAATTGTAGAAGGGATCACGGAATGGCTGCCGATCAGCTCTACAGGACATATGATCTTGTTGGAAGAAATATTGCCGATGAATGTTTCACAGGCATTTTGGGAAGTCTTTCTGGTTGTCGTACAGCTCGGTGCGATCTTAGCTGTCGTATTGCTGTACTGGAAGAAGTTATTTCCTTTGAACTTGAGAAATAAAAATCGACCATTGTTGCGTTATGATATCCTTACGCTGTGGTTTAAAATCATCGTTGCATGTATTCCAGCGGCAATCGTCGGTCTTTTGTTGGATGATTGGCTCAATGAGCATCTCTATAATGCGATCGTTGTAGCGATCATGCTGATTCTTGTCGGTGTTGCTTTTCTTCTATTGGAAAATCGCAATCGATATCATCGTCCGCGGATCACTTCACTGTCACAGATTACGTATTCGGATGCATTTATTATTGGTCTCTTCCAGTTGCTTGCAGCAATTTTCCCTGGCACTTCTCGTTCAGGAGCTACCATCATCGGCGCTTTGATGATCGGTGTCACTCGAACGGTCGCTGCTGAGTTTACGTTCTTTTTAGCGATTCCAGTCATGTTTGGTGCCAGCTTGCTGAAACTGATCAAATTCGGTTTTGCTTTCAATGCTTTAGAGTTGGGAATCTTGCTTGTTGGCATGCTGACGGCGTTTGTCGTTTCAGTCTTGGTTATCCGTTTCTTGATGGCATATATCAAAAAACATGATTTCAAGGTATTCGGCTATTATCGCATCGTATTAGGTATCATCGTATTAGCGTATTTCATCTTCTTTTAACACATGATTAAAGGCGGTTAATGTGCTATAATCTCACCTTCGTGGGGCTATAGCATTTCGAGACCGCCTTTCTTTTACTATTTAATAATCTGGAAACCGATTTTCTTCTTTACTTTACGAAGCTTTTTCTCCGCGATACGGCTTGCTTTTTCGTTGCCTTCTTTTAAGATTGCATCAATTTGACCGCTGGCCATGATCGCACGATAGCGCTCTTGTAAGTCACTGAGAAATTGATAGACAACATCTCCAACTTCCTTTTTCAGTTCTCCGTATCCCTTTCCCTGATAGCGTTCCACGATAGATGGGATGCTCTCACCATTCAGCGAGGAGAGAATGGTTAACAGGTTTGATACTCCAGGCTGCTGCACTGGATCATATTGAATGATACCGATCGAGTCAGTAACTGCGGATTTGATCTTGTTACGCGCTTGAGCTGGGTCATCTAAAAGATCGATCGTGCCTTTAGGGTTTGTTTCCGATTTACTCATCTTTTTTGTCGGGTTTTGTAAAGAGTAGATCTTTGCGCCAACTTTGGAAGTGAGTGGCTGAGGAATACGGAAGGTTTCTCCATAGCGGTTATTGAAACGTTCCGCAAGATCACGTGCTAACTCCACATGCTGTTTTTGATCTACACCGACAGGAACATAGTCTGCATCATACATTAAAATATCTGCGGCCATCAGACAAGGATAGGTAAACAGACCAGCAGTGATCCCTGTTTCCCCTTTTGCTGTTTTATCTTTATATTGGGTCATTCGCTGTAATTCACCCATGTACGTATGGCAGGTGAGGATCCAACCGAGTTCTGCATGTTGATGAACATCGCTTTGCAAAAAGAGTGTGACTTTGTTTGGATCAAGCCCGCATGCAAGATATAAGGCAATCAGATCCTTCGTATTGCGTTTGAGTTCGACGGGATCTTCTGCTACGGTGATAGCATGTAAATTCGCAATGAAGATATACATTTCGTATTCATCCTGATACTGTACGAACTGACGAATGGCACCGATGTAATTTCCCAGTGTCAATCGTCCTGTCGGCTTTATGCCGCTTAACATCGTCTGCATAATATTTCCTCCTAAAATAAAAAAAGCCCTGCAACAGGGACGTAAAACAGCTACGCGGTGCCACCCAGCTTATCGTGTAATCTAACGATCTCTCCAGCTATATCGGGGCAACCAGAATCAGCTCAAAAGTCCCATTTCATCACTTTCTATTCATCTGTTTGCACCAACCACAGACTCTCTGGAGAAGAAAGAAAGCAATTACTTCTTCTTTGTCACAGCAAATTCATTTACATGATACAACGAAATGAACTTGTTCGCAAGTGTAAAAAAAGCTATACCTTTTATGATTGGATTAGGTTATAATAAAAATCAAAGGAGTGTGGTGTGAAAAATGATCATTTTATATACTTCTCCCGGATGTGCAAGCTGTCGAAAAGCAAAGCAGTGGCTGAAGGATAATCAGCTTCCTTTTGTTGAAAAAAACATATTCACGACGATGTTAAAGGAAGATGAAATTAAGTATTTATTATCACGCTGCGAAAATGGAACAGAGGATATCATATCGGTTCGTTCAAAGGCATTTCAGCAGCTGGATTGTGATATCGATGATCTCTCAGTGTCTCGTTTGGTGGAAATCGTTAAAAAGAGTCCGTCAATTTTAAAACGACCAATTATGATCTCAGAAAAGAATATGGTCGTCGGATATGATGATGACGAGATCACTGCGATGGTTCCACAGGCGTTGCGTAATGTCGTTGAAAATGCTTGTAATGAAGCTTGTCCAAATTATGCGGTCTGCGGGAAGATCCGTGCTTGTTAGCTGTCATAGGACAGCTTTTTTTCATGAAAGAAGGACTGAAGATGATAGATAAAGGATGAAAAAAATGTGGTATGATGAAAGAAAGGTGATGACTATGGAACAAAGCATGTTATTTCATACACAGGTGAATGAGCCTTTGGCCAATCGCATGCGGCCAAAGACATTAGAGGATTATGTTGGTCAGCAACATCTATTGGGAGAAGGAAAGATCTTGCGACAGCTAATCGAAAATGATTTAGTACCTTCCATGATCTTTTGGGGACCACCTGGGGTAGGAAAGACAACATTAGCTCGAATCATCGCTCATCAGACAAAGGCAGCTTTCATCAATTTCAGTGCGGTTACCAGTGGAATCAAAGAAATCCGTACGGTCATGAAGCAAGCGCAGGAAGGGGCTAAATTAAATGAGCGGATCATTGTCTTTGTGGACGAGATTCATCGCTTTAATAAAGCCCAGCAAGACGCATTTTTACCTTATGTGGAAAATGGTAGCATCGTCTTGATTGGAGCGACAACAGAAAACCCTTCGTTTGAGATTAATTCCGCTTTGTTGTCACGTTGCAAAGTGTTCGTTCTTAAGGCGTTGGAAGAACGTGATCTATGCACGCTTTTGCATCATGCGATGACATCAAAAGAGGGGTTTGGTGAACAACCGGTCGTGTTGGAGGAAGGCTGTATTGAAATGATTGCAGGATTTAGTGCCGGCGATGCGCGTACGGCGTTAAACACGTTGGAAATTGCGGTTTTAAATGCAATGGAAAAAGAAGGAAATCTGTATGTCAGCAAAGAGCTGATCGAGCAATGCACGAGTAAGAAGTCTTTCTTATATGATAAAAAGGGAGAAGAACACTATAATTTAATCAGTGCGCTTCATAAATCGATGCGTAACAGTGATACACAAGCAGCAATCTATTGGCTGGCACGTATGTTGGAAGCAGGAGAAGATCCTTTATATGTGGCAAGGCGCCTGGTACGTTTTGCTAGCGAAGATGTAGGTATGGCTGATAGCCGTGCGTTAGAGATTACGATTGCAGCTTATCAAGCGTGCCATTACTTAGGAATGCCGGAATGCAATGTGCATTTGACGCACGCCGTGACTTATTTATCTCTGGCTCCTAAATCAAATGCGCTGTACAAGGCTTATGAGCGGGCGAAAACAGATGCTTATGCGACGATGAAAGAACCGGTACCGCTGCAGATTCGCAATGCTGTGACAAAATTGATGAAAGAATTGCACTATGGAGAAGGATATCGTTATGCACATGATGAGGAAAATGCCATCACTGATATGACATGTCTGCCTGCTTCTTTACAAGGGCATCGTTATTATGAGCCAAGTGCTTATGGCAGTGAGGAAAAAGTGAGCAGACGCATGCAGCAACTGGAAGCATTGCGAAGTCAAAAGCGGAAAAAATAGAGAAGGAAACGTTTTCATTTTCTTTTGAAAAGTATAGAAATGATGTATAATAAAATTGGAAAAAGGAGGGATCCTGATGAAAAAGAAGATCATAACAATCTCTAGACAATTTGGAAGCGGAGGTAGAGGTATCGGAAAGTTATTAGCCGAGCGTTTGAACATTCCCTTTTATGATAAAGAACTGATCGAACTGGCTAGTAAAAAAAGCGGAATCGATGAACGCGTTTTTAAAAGTGAAGGAGAAGAAACTGGCCGCATGTATCAGGTTCTCGGCGCCATCGGCTATGCTCTGGGATCTCCAGCAGGAGGAATTTATGAGTATTCGATCAACGATCAATTGTATTTGGTTCAAGCGAATATCGTTGAGCAGGTAGCAAATGAAGGTCCTTGTGTGATTGTCGGCCGTTGCGCAGACTATGTGTTGGAAGATCGAGACGATGTGCTTAATATTTATTTATGCGCAGATATGGATGAACGGTTGCGTCGCGTAATTGATGAATATCATGTGGAAGATGCAGATGAGAGCATGTTGCGCAAAGTAGACAAGCGTCGCAGTAACTACTATCAGTATTATACGGATCGTATCTGGGGCAAGGCAGAGAATTACGATATGTGCATCAATACTGGAAAATTTGATGAAGAGACGGTCGTCGATATGATCATTCGCGCTTATCAGCTCTGAGAAGAACTATTTGAAGGATGTGAAAGATTTCACATCCTTTCTTTCTGAAAAAGCTATGAAAACACAGGATTTTGTATTATAATAGATTCATCGAGTTATGAAAACGATTACAAGGTTTTAAGGAGGATTCTGTATGAGTAAAAAATTCGTGTATCTATTTGCTGAAGGCAACGAGTCGATGCGCGAACTTCTGGGAGGGAAAGGTGCTAACCTCGCAGAAATGAGCAGACTTGGCATGCCGGTACCATACGGCTTTACAATTACAACAGAAGCATGCAACCAATATTATGCAGACAACGAAAGCATCAATGAAGAAATTTGTGCGGAAATTGAAGAATATCTGGCAAAACTGGAAGCACAGGCGGAAAAGAAATTCGGTGATGTGAATAATCCATTGCTCGTATCTGTACGAAGCGGTGCGCGCGCTTCAATGCCAGGAATGATGGATACGATCTTAAATCTCGGATTAAATGATGAAGTTGTGGAAGGCGTAGAAAAATTGACGGGTAATGCACGTTTTGCCTATGATTCTTATCGTCGCTTCATTCAGATGTATGCTGATGTCGTTATGGGATTAAACAAAGCGCGTTTTGAAGAGATCATCGATGAGGTGAAAAAAGAAAAAGGAATCAGCGATGATTTGGATCTGGATGCAGACGACATGAAGAAACTGGTTGTTTTGTTCAAAGAGTTCTATGAAAAAGAATTGAAGGAACCTTTCCCAACAAATCCACGTACACAGTTGTTTGGCGCGATTGAAGCGGTATTCCGTTCTTGGAATAATCCACGTGCGATCTACTATCGTAAGATGAACGATATTCCTAGCAGTTGGGGAACTGCAGTCAATGTTCAGATGATGGTATTCGGTAATATGGGTAATGATTGTGGTACAGGTGTTGCCTTTACACGAAATCCATCGACAGGGGAAAATAAATTATATGGTGAATTCTTGATGAATGCACAGGGCGAAGACGTTGTTGCTGGTATTCGTACACCGCAGCATATCGCTCAGTTAAAGGATGTTGCACCACAAGCTTATGATAAGTTTGTTGAAATCTGTGGAATCTTAGAAAATCATTATCGTAATATGCAAGATATGGAATTTACGATTGAAAAAGGAAAACTGTTCATGTTGCAAACACGTAATGGTAAACGTACAGCAGCAGCAGCTTTGCAGATCGCTTGTGATATGGTAGATGAAGGCAAAGTGACGATTGATGAAGCATTGATGATGGTAGAACCGAAACAATTAGATTCCTTGTTGCATCCGATGTTTGATGCTGAAGAATTAAAGGCTGCTACACCGATTGCAACCGCATTGCCAGCATCACCTGGTGCAGCGTGTGGACAGATTGTCTTCTCGGCTGAAGAAGCTATTGAAGAATCTGAAAAAGGTAATAAGGTAATTCTGGTACGTTTGGAGACTTCACCAGAAGATATTGAAGGAATGCACGTATCGGAAGGTATCTTGACCGTTCGTGGCGGTATGACCAGCCATGCTGCAGTCGTTGCGCGTGGTATGGGAGCATGTTGCGTCTCCGGTTGCGGCGATATCGATATGCATGAAGAAGAAGGGTATTTCACTGTAAATGGTAAGAACTATCATCGCGGTGATTGGATTTCTTTGGATGGCTCTACTGGAAATGTATATGGACAGGCAATTCAGACGGTGCCTGCAGCGATCAGTGGTAACTTTGAACGCTTCATGAAATGGGCGGACGATCGTCGTAAGCTGAAGATTCGTACGAATGCCGATACACCAAGAGATGCTGCACAAGCCGTAAAATTTGGCGCAGAAGGTATTGGTCTAGTTCGTACGGAGCATATGTTCTTTGAAGGTGATCGCATCAAAGCTGTACGAGAGATGATCGTATCAAAGACGACTGAACAAAGAAAGCGTGCACTGGATAAATTATTACCGATGCAGCGTGGTGATTTCGAAGGAATTTATGAAGCGATGGAAGGTATGCCGGTAACGATTCGTTATTTGGATCCACCTCTGCATGAATTCTTGCCAAGCAATAATGAAGATATCATCGAATTGGCAAAAGAAATGAATATGGAAGCAGATGACCTGCGCAGTGTCGTTGTTAGTCTTCATGAATTCAACCCGATGATGGGTCATCGCGGATGCCGTTTGGCAATCTCTTATCCTGAAATTGCTGAAATGCAGACAACAGCTGTAATCGAGGCAGCAATCAATGTGCAGAATCGCCATCCGGAATGGACGATGGTTCCTGAGATCATGATTCCACTTGTTGGTGATAAGGCTGAATTGAGCTTTGTAAAGAAGATTGTTGTAGATACTGCTGATAAGATCATTGCAGCAAGTGGTCTGGATATGAAATATCATGTGGGTACGATGATTGAAATTCCTAGAGCTGCTCTGCTTGCAGATGAAATTGCTGAGGAGGCTGAATTCTTCTCATTTGGTACAAATGACTTGACACAGATGACTTTTGGCTTCTCACGTGATGATGCTGGCGGATTCTTATCAGATTACTATGAAAAGAAGATCTTTGAAAGTGATCCGTTTGCTCATTTAGATCAAAAAGGTGTTGGTAAATTGGTACAGATGGCTGCTCAAGCAGGTCGTAGCACACGTCCTGATATCAAATTGGGAATCTGCGGAGAACATGGTGGAGATCCGGCAAGTATCGATTTCTGCCATCGTGTAGGATTAAATTATGTATCTTGTTCACCTTTCCGTGTTCCAATTGCACGTTTGGCAGCCGCACAGGCAGCAATCACAAACGACGAGAAATAAAGAAGTTCTGGATGAATGGCACGATGATGGCCATTCATCCTTTTTCTATGTTTATGAAGTTTTAACTGCAACTCTACAAACTATAAAGAATTGGTATATTTTAAAACGAAGTTTTCTTCTTGCCTTTTAAATAGTCGTTTGCTATACTCATGTGAACAGCTGAAATTCATAGTAAGACTGTTTGATGAATACCGTAAAAAGAAAAGGAAGGTAACATTCATTATGGGTAAGAAAACAAGTCATAAAGAGAAGATCCAATTTGCTGCAGTATTGATCACTTTGGGGGTTGTTTATGGTGATATAGGAACGTCACCAATGTATGTGATGAAATCAGTGACTGGTGAATGTGGAGTGAATTCTGTAGTGATTCTGGGCACGCTGTCATTGATCGTTTGGACGATGACGCTGTTGACGACCATCAAATATGTCGTGATTGCCATGAAAGCGGATAAACATGGAGAAGGTGGTATTTTTTCTCTGTAAGGACTCGTAAAAAAGTATGGGAAATGGTTTTTGTATCCGACGATGATCGGCGGTGCAGCTTTGTTGGCAGATGGAATATTGACACCAGCTGTCTCTGTGACAACTGCTGTGGAAGGGCTTCGCAGCATTCCCTTGATGAGCGATCTGCTGGGAAACGGACAACAGGTGGTCGTATTGATCACACTCTCTATTTTGGCAGTTTTATTTTTTATTCAGAGGGCAGGAACGAGTTTGATTGGAAAAGCTTTTGGTCCCATTATGTTCGTGTGGTTTTTTGTTTTTAGAATGCATGGGTCTTTTTCACGTACTTGCTTATCCTTGGATTATCGAAGCTTTGAATCCTCTTTGGGCATTTCGGGTATTGTTCTCAGAAGCGAATAGAAGCGGATTATTATTGCTCGGATGTATCTTTTTATCCGTTACAGGTGCAGAGGCTCTTTATTCGGATATGGGACATGTGGGAAAAGAATCGATCTATGCGAGTTGGCCTTTCGTGAAACTTTGCCTGTTATTGAATTATTTTGGACAGGGAGCTTGGCTGTTGCAGAACATGAACGGATCTTCTCCAGTACAGATGGCAGATCAAAATTCGTTCTTCTTGATGCTCCCTGACGAGATGCGTCTGTTTGCGGTGTTGTTAGGTACAGCAGCGGCTGTCATCGCTTCTCAAGCATTGATCACCGGATCGTTCACACTTGTTTCTGAAGCGGGACGTTTAGACTTGCTTCCTCACATGCAGATCATCTATCCATCTGAAAAAAAGGACAGCTTTATTTACCGTTGGTCAACCTGATCATGTGGTTAGGGTGCAGTACAGTCGTCATATTCTTTCAATCCAGCGCAAAGATGGAATCTGCATATGGTTTGGCAATTACCGTCACGATGTTGATGACGACCCTGTTACTATTTGAGTATCTGCGAAAAGAAAAGCAAAGCAAGATGGCATGGCTATTTCTTGTGGCATTTGGGGGTATTGAGATCATGTTCTTTTATTCCAGCCTCACAAAATTTTTCAAGGGTGGCTACGTAGCTGTTTTAGCTGCTCTGCTATTGATTGCGGTGATGATGGTATGGAAAAAAGGGACAGAAATCGAACAATCACAAGCAGTGGAACTACAATTAGCTTCGTATGTACCAATGCTGGATAAATTACGAAAAGATGCGAATGAACCGCTATTTGCAGATAATTTAGTATACATTACCAAGGATACTTTTCCTTCTGTTGATCGAGATGTCCTCTATTCAATTTTGAACAGACGCGTGAAGAGAGCCAAAGCCTATTGGTTTTTAAGCGTAGAAGTTTGTGATCAACCATATCTGCGAGAATATGCGGTGGATCATCTAGGGACAGATTTTGTCTTTTGTGTGCATTTGAAATTAGGATTCCGAGAAGATCAGCGAATTAATGTCTATTTGCGTCAGATCATAACAGAATTGATGAAAAGTGGGGAGCTCCCTGTACAAGAGAGAACCTATTCAATCTATCCTTCAGAACAAGTAGGTGATTTTAAATTTGTGATCTTACGCCAAAATTTAGTTCCGGAAAGTGAAGTCTCAGCAGCAGGAAGAATTGCAATCTCTTTGAAATATGCGATACGTCATGTTTGTGGGTCCCCTGCAAGATGGTATGGCTTAGAGAGCTCTTGTCTTTTTGTAGAATATGTACCGCTTTTTTTGAAAAGAAAACAGAGCCAGCTATTGAAAAGAGTGTATCCAGAAGTATAAAAGGGAATAACGCAGCCTTACTTTTATGTGTTTACCCGTTGATGGGGAAGTGTTATACTTGTTAGCACAAGGAGGCAAACGTATGCTGAATATTTTAGACTATATTACGTTGAGGAAAGACCTTCGTTTTGCTCAATGTCCCTTTCAAGAAATAGATGCTTTGATATTTTCAGAATTGGTATATATTGACTGGGGTGGGATTGCTGAGGAAACAATTAAACTTCCAGCAGCTTGCGAACGTTTTTTTCAGGAGAATACGGGCTTTGATTTTGCCGAAAAATATGCGTACTCCCTCTATTTACCTGATTTAGTACGGGTTTTAAGAGATACAACTCGTTATCAGCATATAGAGATCTTTCATTATCGAACCGTGTTTGATGAGATGCAGGAGATTCAATTTGCAGCAATGACTTTTCGTTTAGAGGATGGTTCTCTTTTTATCGCTTATCGAGGTACCGATAGCAGTATGATCGGTTGGAAAGAAGATATGAAAATGACTTATACGGATGAAGTGGCGTCACACTATCTGGCATGGAACTATGCTTTGGAAATCTATGATCATTACTGTATGCGCAAGGGATTCTTTGGTAAAAAACGATCGATGAATGTACCTTTCTATTTAGGAGGACATTCGAAGGGCGGTAATTTGGCGATGTATGTTGCCTACCGCGAAGAGAGAATGCAGCCTTTTATTACTAAAGTGTATAATTTTGATGGCCCAGGTTTTCGACCTAGTTTTTATGAACGAGTCAATATTGAGCCAATTATTCAACGAGTGCAAACCTATGTGCCTAAAGATACGATCATCGGCCGACTATTAGAACATAAAGAAGCAGTAACGGTCGTCGATGCAATTGAAGTTGGTCTAAGCCAGCATGATGCGTTTCATTGGAGCGTAGAAGCAGGCGGATTTGTGACATTGGAACATTGGAGCGAAGAGAGTGACCAGGTGCAAAAAGTCATCGATCAGATCTTGATGAGTAAAAATGATATGCAAAGAAAAACGTATATTGATCGTATTTTTCAATTGTTGGATCGTTTGGAGATCAAACAGCTTTCTGACTTTTCATCATTGACAGTTCGTCAGGGCGTCAATGGATTGCGTGAATTTACTGCCATGAGCAGCGAAGAGCGAAAATTCTTTTTTGATGTAGTTAATTTTTTATGGACACAGTCAAAAGATGTTTTTATGCATGGATCAAATAAATGAAAATGATGAAAGAAATATACAAATATTAGATGATGTCTATTTTTAGCACTCTTGTATTTACAGTGCTAAATATATGATTATAATAGATACCGTAATCAGGGATTCCTGATGGAAAGGTTTCATGAGTCTTGTGTAAAACGGTCATGAATACGAATGGAGGTAATGGATATGAAATTCTTCCCAAGAACAAATGATCTATTTGATACGGTATTTGATGATATGTTTCTATCACCGGTATTCTCAGCAAGAAGCGATATGGTGATGAAAACGGATATTTCAGAAAATGATGGCATGTATCTGTTAGATATGGAATTGCCAGGATGTAAAAAGGAGGATATTCATCTAGAGCTTAAAGATGGATATCTGTCTGTGAGCGCATCACGTAATATGCACGATGAACAGAAAGATGATAAAGGAAATTTGATTCGACAAGAGCGTTATAGCGGCAGTTTCTCCAGAAATTTCTATGTAGGAGAGAACCTTCGTGAAGAAGACATTAAAGCAAGCTATGAAAATGGTGAGCTGAAGATCAGCTTCCCGAAAGAGATAAAGAAAGTACCTGAGAAGAAAACGATCTTGATTGAATGAGTGAAGGCATCGGTGGATGCCTTTTCTATAAGGAGGAAAAAACATGTTTCTATTTAATGATGGTTATGATCCGATCAGTGAGATCATCGCACAATGGAATCAGCATATCAAACATTTGCGTCGAAGCTGCATTGTATTGAGCGTTCTTTTGCTAGTAATCGGTATCTTATGTTTGTTATTTCCGAAAGGTATTTTTGTAGCGATCCAGTGGATTGGAGCTGCCGGTTTCATCTTGTATGGATTTTATCATCTGTGGATGTATATCTGCATGCCAAGTTTTTTTCGAGAACCGCTTCTATTGATCATGGGTATCTTATGTATGATCACTGGGATTGTACTTATTGATTTGCCAGCGATCGTTACCATGACAGTCGTATCGTTTCTGTTTGGAATGTTCTTGTTGTTTATCGGTACTGAAAAGCTCTCGAGAGCAAGACAATTGCGATTTTATCATTTGATGAATACGATGCCAATTACGATAAGTGCAGTTTTAACGATCGTAGTCGCTGTCTTCTTTTTGCTTATGCCGACGTTTTCTGCTTTGACCTTACAATATCTCTTGGCAATCTATTTGATTGTCAGCAGTGTTACTCTGTTGATCGAGGCATTCAGCATGCATGAGATCCATCGATGAAACAGTTTGATGCAACATGAATCTTTCTTCATGATGCATCTTTTTTTCTGATGCGAGATCCTCTAAAATAAAGATAGGCTAGCAAAAGAAGGGAATGATGGAAATGTATATCCAAACCTATGATTCACCATTAGGCGAGCTTTATCTTTGTAGTGATGGAGAATGGTTGACGGGACTTTGGTTTGCTTCCTCAAATCATTATCCACAACAGATCTTGGATTATGATCGAGGAGAACTTACCGTCTTTCGACAGACACGTCGTTGGCTGGATAGCTATTTTTCAGGGAAAGAGCCTACATTTCAACCTGCATATCATATTGAAGGTTTGACTCCATTTCGCTCTCAAGTAATCACTTGTCTCCAACAGATTCCTTATGGTAAAGTGACGACATATCAAACAATCGCAGCACATATCGCAAAACAAAATGGAATGAAAAAAATGTCAGCACAGGCGGTTGGGGGTGCTGTTGGCTGGAATCCCATCAGTATCATCATTCCTTGTCATCGTGTCATTGGCAAGGATGGTTCGTTGACTGGATATGGAGGCGGTCTGCAAAACAAGATACGTCTGTTGGAGCTGGAAGGAATTGACTGCAGCGCATTTTATATTCCAGAGAAAGGAAGCGCACGATGAAACGTTGTCAATGGTGTAATGAAAAAAATCCTGTTTATGTTCGATACCATGATGAAGAATGGGGCGTATGGAACATGGAGGAAGGGTATTTGTTTGAAATGCTTTTATTAGAGGCGTTTCAGGCAGGCTTATCTTGGGAATGCGTATTAAACAAACGCGAAGAATTTCGCCGTGCTTATGACCAATTTGATCTAAATAAAATTTGCTCGTATGGGGATGAAAAGATACAAGAGCTGCTGCATGACCCGACAATTATACGGAATCGATCAAAAATAAAGGCAAGCATCCAAAATGCACGGATCTTTCGTCAGATCCAACAAGAATTTGGCAGCTTTCAGACTTACTTGAATCAATTTACAAAAGGTAAACAATACCATGAGATCGGGCATACAAAAAATGATCTTTCAGATGCATTGTCAGATGATCTTCGTAAACGAGGGATGAGCTATATGGGCTCTGTGACTGTCTATTCGTTTCTACAAGCGATAGGAGTTATCGTCTCACATGAAAAAGATTGTTTTTTATGGTAATTTAAACTATCGTGTGGGTGTTTGAAGGTACGCCTTTAAATTATCAGGT
>CBCTZR010000007.1:0-42189 GCA_965151435.1 uncultured Merdibacter sp.
AAGACTAAAATCTACTTCTCACTATTTAAAGTGGAAATAAACTTTTCACTTCAGCAAGAAAAATCTTTTTTGATATTTTTTTCATTTTTTGTTGACAATCAATAGAGTTATTGGTAATATAAATGAGCAATCACGAGATGCCTGAATAGCTCAGTAGGTAGAGCATCCGGCTGTTAACCGGCAGGTCACAGGTTCGAGTCCTGTTTCAGGCGCCATTGATAACAAAAACATCAGTTTGACTGATGTTTTTTTCTTTATATGCAATATTTCAATTGCTCCAATGATGTACACAGATCTTTCGAGCAAACCATTTACAAACGTTCTAACTCTTAATGTCTCATCATCTAGCTATCGCATCATTTGTACAGTTTTCATTCAACCGCACACATCTACAGGTAATTATACTTCTTTTGAAGTTTTATACAGAGAATCGATAACATATGGGTCAATAGCAACACAAGACATACAAATAATGTGACGTGTTGATTCATCTTCAAAAAGAGAACGAGACATATCACATAAGGATGAATCAAAAAGTAATATTTTGATAAATGACGAATTCTCTGTTTCTTCTGCTCTTTGAACCATTCTCTTGAATAAAGTGCTTTTAAAAACAATAAAGAAGCAAAAAAAGGTGCACTTAACAAAATATTCGTATCAATACCTGCGTTTACACGTACGAACATACTATCTACAATAAAGAGACAGCAACTGATCACCAGATAGAGATCCTGTTTCTTTCCCCATTGGAAACAGCGTTTTTGGATCCAATGCCCCAAAGCAACATAAAACAAACCAAAAAACAGAAAATTTCTGGTCGTATAAAAAATAGAAAAATAATATTGGTGAAAAAAGGTCTGAAAAGAGGGCGACAAGTAATTCATATAGCTTTCTATGGACCCAAATATCAACAAAATAAATGAAATGACCAGCAATACATCCATCGAAAAATGCTTTTTCCAATAGTTCAAAATTAAAACAGAGAGGAACAGCGCAGGGAAAAACCACAGATGATAATAGGTTCCAAAATAAATAAAGCCACAAAGTATCGCAAACGGAAACAAAAACCATGGCAAGTCTATCGACATCAGATACTGGATTCCTGCAGGTAAATAGAGAATGCCCCAGAATGCATAGGTAAAAAGCAAGTTTTTTAAATACTTGTGAATATAGTGCTCCCCACGCGTTTCATTGATTGCGATCAAATATCCGGCAATCAGAAAAAACAAGGGAACAGCCAGACGAGCCGCAATGTTTAAAACCAAGAATTCTCCGATCCCAAAAACACGCACATACATATTGATGTGAAATATGATGACCAGGATCGAAGACACGTATTTTAAAACATCTAGATTCGTTTCATGATATTCCAGAGCTGGTGCTTTGTTCCATTTCAAAACGGCATAAATAAAGTAACTAACCAAAAAAAGCGCCAAAAAACAAAAGCTCAGCTTCTCTTCCATCAACAAGTTTTGAAATTGTATAAGTACTCCCATCCGCTCGTTCGCTCCTTTAAAAACTGTTCACAGGCCACCAACAATCCGCTCTAAGCTATCCTAATTCATGTTATCGCAGTGTTCGATAACGTTTCCGTCCATATGTTTTCTTGCCGTATTCAATCGCCTGTGCAGGACAGCCATTCAAGCATCTTAAACATTGAAAGCATGCAGTGCCCCACATTGGATGCCCATCGACCATTTGAATCGTGCCGCATGGACAATGCGCTGCACACCAGCCGCAGCCATCACATAAATTCGCATGCACATGGAACGGCTTTGTAGTGCGGGCAAATCGATTGAACAAAGGATGAATGCATGCGCTTTTCATCCATGCAAAGCTGCCTTCGTTCACCTGATATACGCTTTTATGTTCCATGATCTCTTTTGCTATGCGATCGAATTTGCTTTCGGCATCTTCAAATTTTCTTAGAATGTCCTCATCCGATTCTAAATCTTCACCAATAATGTAATTGCTCGGCATTTCAATGCTGTAACAGCTATGTATCCGATGCTCTTTCCAAAGTTTTTTCATTGCTTTTCCCGCATCTGCCCCACAAGTACAAATTGCAAATGAAAAAGCTTTACATGGTGACATCTGCTTGAGAAAGGATTCCATTGGTTCAGCGATCCCCCAAGCATAGATCGGAAATACAAATCCAATCAATTGCTCGTTTACAAGATCAAGCATGGACGGGTGTTCCTCGATAGCAAGCGTTTGTTCGTTCAGCCTTTCTGCCAGCTGTTTTGCCACCCACTTCGAATTGCCTGTCCCCGAAAAATAATAAATCATCGATCATATTCCTCTCTGTTTTTCTGCATGTGCAGCACTTGTTCCATCGTTTTGCTCGCAAGGATATCCACTCCTGTCTGACACACATTTGAAAGGATGACATCACCAACAAAAATGGGAGCCTTTACTGTCACCTTTCGAATTTCGGCCATCACATCAAATATCTTCTCTTTGGGGATCGCCTTTTCACTCACGATCGGCAATAACGGATGTAGCGCTCCTTGAATCCTTACGGTGGAAGTGATCATTCGCTCAGGAGCAGTCAGCTCTTTTTTCGCATATAGCGCTCCTCTAGGACACCGATTTCCAGATACTTGGACGATCTGTCCCTCTTCGTCCAATTGTATTTGCAACTGGCAGCTCATCGGACAAGTGATACATATTAATTTCTTCATCATCCTTCGATCACCTTGACTTTCAATTGTTGCCGAATGGATGAAATCTCCTCTCTCGACAATGAGATTCGCTCCATTTCAGCTGGAAGCATATATCTTTTTTGTACGGTTTTGATCACTGTCTCACCGTCTAAAAACTGCACTTTGCAAGTTTGATATGGTTTTTTCACTCGAAAAGAAAAGATGATATCTTCTTTACTGTTTTGATTCAATTGCTGAGGAAGGACATAGCTTATCCCTTCTCCCGGCTGTACCTCTACATAAAAAGCATCCTGCTGTTTCTCTTTTAGATCCATCGCAGCAAATCTTCCGACCATTTTGGCCTCGAGCACCACATAATCAACGAGATCATGCACATGCAGTGCATTTCCACACGCATAGATCCCCGGAATTGTCGTCTCGTAATGATCATTGATGAGTACACTTCTCGTTTTTGGATCGATTTTGATACCCGCTTCACGTGCCAGTTCCGTTTCAGGAATCAAACCGACCGATAACAATAAGGTATCGATCGCAAAGCTCTTTTCCGTTCCCGGTATCGGCTTTTGATTCGCATCAACCGAAGCGATCGTCACACTTTCCACATGTTGTTTTCCTTGGATGTCGACAACTGTATGAGAGAGATACAATGGGATCTCATAATCATCTAAGCACTGTACGATATTTCGCATCAATCCATTGGAATACGGCATCAGCTCTGCTACACCGAGTACCTGTGCACCTTCCAACGTCATTCTTCTTGCCATGATCAAATCGATATCGCCACTGCCTAAAATAAATACGCGCTTTCCTACCAGAAGATTTTCAATATTTAAATACTTTTGCGCCGTTCCAGCCGTATATACGCCTTTCACCCGCGTTCCCGGAAGTGTGATCGCTCCTTTGGTGCGTTCATAGCATCCACAAGCCAAAAGAATCGTTTTGGCCTGCACATGCACATATCCTTCCTCTTTATTCACATATGTGACTTGTCGATCAAAGGTGATCGACAGCACAGTCGTTTCCAAACGATAGGCGATCTTTGCTTCATGCACTGCATCGATCATCCGCTGCGCAAAGGAGGGCCCTGTCAGCTCTTCATGATAAATCTGCAATCCAAAACCATTATGGATGCATTGCTGGAGGATTCCGCCCAGTTCCTCTTCTCGCTCCAGGATCAAAAGGTCTTCAATTCCTTGTTCTTTAGCAGCCAACGCAGCTGCCATACCTGCGCTTCCACCGCCAATGATGACCATATCCACTGTTTTCATCCTTTTGCCTCCTCTCCTAGCTTTGAATCCTGCGCATCGTAAAGGACATCCGCAAAAGGAATCTGCAATTCCTGAGACAGGATTTTGGCAACGGCAATCTCGCAAAAGCCTCCCTGACATTTTCCCATGCCCGGACGAACGCGTTTCTTGACTCCTTTGATCGTCGTCGCTCCACAAGGTGAATGTATGGCATCCACGATTTCCTGATAAGAGATTTTTTCACACTTGCAGACGATCTTTCCATAGAAGGGCTGGCGTTGAATAACTTGCTTTCGTTCTTCTTCGCTGAGCTGTGACATGACCAATGGTGGGATGCGCTTTTGATAAACCTGCTTTTTCTTCAAAGAGCACAGTGGTTTCACAAAATGCTCGATCACATAATCACTGATGGCAGGCGCACTGGCCAAGCCGGGAGAGTCAATACAGGCTACATGGATCATGCGTGCATTCTTCTTCGAAGGTTGAATATAAAAATCCCCCTCATTCCCGCTTGCTCGTAAACCGCAATAATTGCGAATGATCTCCTGTCGGGGCACATTTTTCACGATGTATTGCAATTGTTCTAACACGGTATCCATCCCTTGTCTGGTCGATGCGAGATCTTCTTGCTCACAGGGTTCGCTGTTTGGTCCCAGCAGGATATTCCCATGAGTCGTCGGTACCGCTAATACACCCTTCCCCTTTTTCGTCGGAACAGGATAGATGATATGATGCACAAAATCACGTGCAAACTTGGACAGTACGAAGTATTCGCCTTTCCTGCACGTAATGTGAAAAGGAGGTTCTTCGATCATCGCAGCGATTTCCTGTGCTTTGCAGCCGGCTGCATTGATGACAAGCCGCGTTGTGATCGTTTGTTTCTGGGTATGCACGACAAAAGTATCTCCTTGTTCTTCTATGCTGCAGACCTGTTCCCCTAATAACAATTTGGTCCCATTGAGGATAGCTTCTTCGATCAACGCAATCGCGCATTGCCAAGGATTGATGATTGCCGTTTCAGGAATGCTGAGCGCTCGAATCACACTATCCGCAATCTGTCGTTCCTCTTTGCGCACTTCCTCTTGTGAAAGAAAACATGCTTCGATCCCTCTTTGGTCTGCTCTGCGCTTTAACTCTTCCAGTATTTGGATTTCTTCCTTATTGCGAGCGACCACATAGGCACCGCATCGTTGGTATTCCACGTGCAGATCTTTACAGATCGTTGGATACATACGTGCACCTTTCACATTTAATTCTGCTTTTAACGTTGCGTCTTTAGGATCATAGCCTGTATGAATGATCGCACTATTTGCCATCGTTGTTGCGTTCGCCACATCATTTTCTTTTTCGATCACTGTTATTTTCAACTGATACTTTGCAAGATCATGGGCAAGAAAACAACCCGTGATGCCCGCTCCAATAATGACAACATCCTGCATATTTCCCCTCCTGATCTATCGCATTCGCATGCTGCTACATACAAAATACCATTGTGTTTCAAAACAGACAACTGCTTTTCATCGAATTAGGCATATTTTTTATCCTGTATCATCGAATGATCCTCCTTGTATTTCAAATAAGAACTCGTTATGATAAAGGAAGAATTGCAAACATCATATCTCTTAAGTGAGCAAGGAGCGTACAACATGAATATGATCGAAGTAAAACACTTGACGAAGCGTTATGGAGAGATACTAGCCGTTGATGATATCTCCTTTGAAGTTCCTAACAACACCATTCTTGGTTTTGTAGGAAAAAACGGAGCTGGAAAAACGACAACGATTCGCTGTATGCTGGATTTTCTTAAAGCAGATAGCGGTGAGATCTGGATCGACGGTTTGAGAGCAGATAAGGAGAGCGCAAAGATCAAATCGTTTTCAAGCTATATGCCCAGTGATACGAGTTTTTATGATAAATCCACCAGTTTGAATATCTTCCAACTCGTCTGTCAGCTATCTCACAGCGATCTTGAAAAAGCAATCGCATACAGCCGCTATTTTGAATTAGATCTACAGAAGCCATTTAAAGATCTCAGCTTAGGAAACAAGAAAAAAGTATCCATCATCCAAGCCTTGTTAAAAGATGCTAAAGTCCTCCTATTGGATGAGCCCACCAACGGTCTTGACCCTCTGATGCAGATCAAATTTTTCAAATTGTTACAAGAGCTTCGCACAAAAGGGATGACAATTTTCTTATCCAGTCACAACCTGAACGAGATTCAAAAATACTGCGATCGGGTATTGATCTTGAAAGATGGAAAAATCATCGATGATTTAGAGATGCATGATCTCAAAGAGACCACCAAACAAATCGTGACCTATCGAACGATCGACAATCGAGAAGTCTCTTATGAATATGAAGGCGATATCAATGAATTGATCCAACAGTTGGCAACGTTGTCGCTAGTCCAGCTGGAAATCCGAAATCAGTCCGTTGAAGATGAATTTATCAAATATTACAAGGAGTGAATCCCATGAATACAACTATCACACTATTTCTCTTTCAATTACGCCTGCATGCAAAGACGATCTTGTTGTGGGCAATCGCTCTATTTGGTTTCATGGCCTTATATATGATGTTTTTTTCCACGATGCAAGAGCTCGCACAGGTAAAGCTTGAATTCATGCCAGAGGCATATCTTCAGCTGATGGGCATTCATGATCTGTCTGCAACCAGCAACTACAATAGTTACTACGCGATGATTCTTCATATCCTGTTAATCGTCATCTCACTGTTTGCGATTACCTTTGGAATGAATCTGCTGTTGAAAGAAGAAAAAAATAAAACGATCGAATTCCTGTATTCTTTAGCAGTCACGCGTTCACAGATCTTCTGCTCTAAGGTAATATTGGCTTTTGCTGCTGTGTTCCTGGTACTGCTCGCCACTGCATGTGGCGGCATCCTTCTTGGATTTATCGTCGGAGATCAAAGTTTTCAGCTCCATGCGTTATTCCCAAAAATAATAAAAGGTGCGATGATTCCTTTTCTGTACCTATCCATCGGTTTTCTAGCATCCGGCGTCTCCAGCAAACACAGTACGCCCACTCTAGGCTGTGCATTCTTGCTGACCACTTATCTGCTTGGTTATTTGGGTAATCTGTTGGCATCGAAAGCACAGTGGTTGTGTTATTTCAGCCCTTTCGAATTTTTATCACCTTCAAAAACTCTCCAATGGAATGAAGAGACCATTCTCGTCTGCCTCTTATACGGACTGTTGTTCTTACTGGCTCTCTTCGTTGGTTGGCAAAGGTATCTAAAACGTGATTTTCAATTATAGAAAAAAAGCAGAGGACTGCAGCTTACTGCAACTGACTCTGCTTTTTCTTTATTCTATTCGGCGATCAAGCGTACACCAGCGCTGGTGCCGATACGATCTGCTCCGGCTTCGATCATCGCCTCCATATCCTGAGGTGTGCGAATACCGCCAGCAGCCTTCACCTTACAGTGCCCATCTACGCTCTCTTTCATCAATTTTACATCTGCCACCGTTGCGCCGCCGGTTGAGAAACCGGTCGATGTCTTCACAAATGTCGCTTTTGCTTCTACGCACAGTTTACATGCGCGCACGATCTCTTCTTTAGTCAACAAGCAATTTTCTAAGATCACCTTCACACATGCACCGTTTGCAGCCTCTACTACCGCTTGGATATCTGCTAGTACAGCAGCATCATTTCCAGCTTTCAACTCTCCGATATTGAGGACCATATCCACTTCATCCGCTCCGTTTGCACATGCATCTGCAGCTTCAAACGCCTTTGCCTTCGTGCTCATTGCGCCTAAAGGAAAACCGACGACACAGCATACATTTACATCACTGTCTGCCAGCAGACGAGCACACAGAGGAACCCAATAGGTATTGACACATACACTCGCGAAATCATATTCTTTCGCTTCTGCACATAAAGCTTCAATATCGCTTTGTTTTGCATCTGCCTTCAACAACGTATGATCGATATACTTCTTTTTATCCATAAGATTCCCTCATTTCTTCATCTGAAGCATAGCATAGTTTTGTTTCAGACGCAAACACAGAACGATTGTTTTCTCTAGTTTTCAAAAGAATCCAGTTCGATATCACGTTTAGAGAAAAACTGCGGATCCGGTTTATCATCGGAATCGCTAACATGGACCAATGCTTCCAACACCTCTTCCATAGGACACTCATTTTCCAACAGTCGTTTGATTGCACACAAGATCTCTATTTCCTTTTGGTAGAGCCTTTCAAGTTGTATGATCACTTCTTTTTTTGTTTCGATGTCGATCCCTTCTTGGAACAATGCAGCGATCATTTCCACTTGTCGTGCGCTTTCCCATAACAATTCGCTGTACGCCTGTGGATCACATTCGATGTTCCTTTCAAAAATTTGCGCTTTGTTTTGCTCCTGCATTGGACATATCGACTCATCGACATCTTTTATTTGTTTCCCCTGCGCCACATATATAAGCATGGCGAACTGCTCGCTCACACTGAGTTGCTCCATCGCAATGGTGAATAGCGTGATGCGCGCATTGCGTTTGGATACAAAGAATCCCGCACGAAGCAAAGAAAATACAAACGAGAGCTGATGAAAAACGCTCGCTTCCTGTTTCTCCAGCCAATGTGCTGTTGATTGATCACAGCTGTCCAGCTTATAAGAGAGAGCACAATCTTCTTTATAAGAAAACATTTTTCTCACTCCATTCACCAATAGTGTGGTTGTATGAAACAATTCTATGCTATAATGAACACAGGTTTTAAAGAAATGAGAGGAAATGACATGAAGGAAATCAAGCTTCAGACATCCCTGACAAAAGAGTGTCTGGTAACAAAAGAGCTATTGGCTAGCAGCGTGGGCAGCGGCATCGTTGACGTCTATGCAACACCGATGATGATCGCTTTAATGGAAAATACCGCTGCGACATTGCTTTCCCAATTTTTAGATGAAGACGAAACGAGCGTAGGTATAGCCATCCACGCAACGCATGATGCCGCAACACCATTAGGGATGAAAGTATGGGCGCATGCTGAAATCGTTGAAGTTGATCGAAAAAGAGTTGTCTTTCAAATCGAAGCAAGAGATGAAAAAGAGCGTATATCGACTGCAACACATGAGCGTTTTATCGTAAATAAAGAAAAATTCGAAGCGAAAGCAAAAAGTAAAGCACAAAATTAGAGGAAGATAGTTTATGATCATTCGAAAGGCCGCAAAAGAAGAAACGAGTATTATAACAGATATTTGGCTGATGAGCATGCGCAGCGCGCATTATGGATTTAAAGAGACGTATTGGACAAAGCAGTATAAAAGCATCAAGATTAAATATTCCGACGTGCGTTCCGATGTCTTTGTATGCGAAGATGGTGGTGTTGTTCTCGGCTTTGGTGCTTATGTCCGCGATTCTAAAGGCGTACGCATCTTTGTAATGCCGGGATACCAGCGAAAAGGTATCGGAAGCGCTCTGCTGCAATATTTTGAAGAGCACTACGATGATTTTTATTGCCGCTGCTATCGTCAAAACAAAGCGGGGGTTCAATTCTTGATCAACCGTGAATATGAGATCATCGAAAAACGGAAAAATGTGGATTCTGCCGCTGAAGAATACGTATTTAAAAAAGGAAAAGCCATTTAGTGTTAATGAAGCGGACCTCCTCGTCTGGACATCCAAACTAGGAGGTTCGCTTTTTTCATGTCAAAATACAATAAACATCAGAGAATAGATGTTTCAGCTAATAAGGGATACATCTATACAGATCTTCTTCATCTGAATGAAAAAAGAATGGGAAAGATAAGGATGGCCTGACATTACAAGAAAAGCAAAAGAACTGATACCCGTAAAATAAGGAATCAGTCCTATAATTTTAAATCAATGATTGATAATGTTTTTTAATTATTGATTTTCTGCCTATCGTTGAACGGCTCGTTTTTACTTCTCTTTACGCTCTCGCAATCGCTGCAGCCAATCAAGGAAAAAACGGCTATCCATCAACATCCAAATACCAAGAGGGACCAAGATCAAAGAGATCCACTGTGAGGTGGATAACAGCCATACGCCTCGAATCGCATCCCCACGCAACCACTCGATCAAAAAGCGGAAAGTACCATATGCACATAAATAGAAGCCAACTTGAAGAAATGCGTTTCTGCGACGATAAGCAAATTGTATCAAACAGACAAAAAGCACCAGATTGAAGCCTGCTTCAAACAGCTGAATCGGATAACGAGAAACTAATACTTCTGGATTTGCTTGTGTATAAACGGGCATGGCAAATATGGAATTGCTCGCTTCTCCATAACAACAACCTGCCAGGAAACAACCGATTCTTCCAAAACAGTGAAACAGCGGGATCGCCGGCATGCATGCTTCCAAATATTCCTCCAACGCCAAGGAGGGACGTTTGTAGAAATAATAAAAAACTGAAACGAAAACACCAATCAATCCTCCGTAATAAACAAAACCGCCGGATAAATAATGCAAGAACGACATTGGATCCTGCAGCATCTGCATTCCATGTTCGATCAACCAAGGAAGATCGATAAGCAAATATAACAACTTACCTCCAATGACGGCTCCAATTAAAGCGTAGATCAACAAATCGATCATCACATCTTTATCTAATGAACGCTTTGTGATGACATACATGCAATAAGCACTAGCTGCAATTGCGCCAATAATCGTCAATGCTCCATAGCTTTGGATTGTCAGATGAAAGATCTCAAATTCTGGAAACATCACTTTTCCTCCTCATCCAATCTTCATATTCCCCTACCAATAATGAGAATGTGAATAAAAGATACTGCCATAAAACAGCGCATGAAATAAACACCCAATAAAGAATATGCCACACAGTGACGTACCGATAATCCCGCAGATCAACCCGGCAGTTCCTAACGGATTCCTTACTTTCTTTCGTGCTTTACATCCCATGACGATTGCAAGGATACCAAACACGATTCCTAAGAAACTCGTATAAAAAAAGCCAAGCACACATACGATGGACAGGATACCACATGATAAGGAGATAACGCCTTTCGTATTGCTGATTTCTTGTTGCATCGCTTTTCCTCCTCTATCAAACTACGTCCCTATCTTATGGAAAATCCCATAGTTTGTCAAGGTGCGTATCTTTCTTTTATTGAAATGCTTCTATGTAAAAAGAGAAGCAAAGAAAGCTTCTCCTAAAGATTCATCAATAAGATCGAAAACAGAATGCCCATCATCCCATACACAGTTTTTTTCGTTATCTGTTCATGCCATAAAAATAAACCAAACAGCGTGATAATGACAATAGTCATTACGCTATATGTGGGATAAGCGATCATCGCTTTAACACTCTGTAAAGAATATAACAAAAACCGTGAAGAAAAATAATTGGGAATCCCTATCAACAAGCCAAAGAAAATCTCTTTTCCCGTGATCTTTCCTCTTTCTTTCAATAACCATACGATGCTCAACAACAGTGCTGATCCAAAAGCAATCAATAGAAATTGACTGTTAAAATGCGGATTGCCGATACTCTCAAACACTTTATTCATCACATCACAAGTACCGTTTGCCAGCAGCAGCAACAGCAGTGAAACACCAAATAAGCGCTGTTCTTTTTGTTGATTAAAATAGATGATGGACAAAATCGCTAACAGGATACCTAAGCATTGCGTCCACACTAATGTTTCATGAAAAAGCAAGATCGAGCAAGCGATGGGAACAATAACCCCTAATCGCGTATACAAAGAAGATAGGATCACGCCATGTTGATGAATGTTGTACTGCAAAAGTGCCAACCCTGCAACGAGCAATAGACCCATGCATCCTCCACAGACAAGGCTGGTTCTATCAACAGTGAAAGCAGTGCAGAAACACAGAGCACATAGCGTACAAGTCAAATAATTGATGACGAGCAAACCCGTTTGATGCTGTACATGCCCCTCGCTCCAACGCATGGCAATCGATACACAAGCACTGCAAAGAATGGCCGCAAATAAAGAAATCAAGCAGAATCTCCCCCTTTATCTTTGAACTATCTTAACATGGCTGACTCCTTGCGCATCTTTGTAAACAAACAATTGCTGTTCGATCTGTTCCTTCAGTTCGCTGACATGGGAAATGATACCGATTTGGCGATTCCCCATTGTCAATGATTGTAAAATACGCATTGCCTGTTGTAGTGATTCCTCATCCAAGGTACCAAATCCTTCATCTACAAACATCGACTCAATCTGAATGCCGCCATTGCTGCTAGTGATCTCATCCGATAGTCCTAACGCCAACGCCAAAGAAGCCAAGAAGCTCTCTCCTCCAGAAAGGGTACGGACATTTCTTGTCGCTGCGCTGTGATGATCCAGAATGCAGAGATCTAACCCGCTGCGTGAACGCTTGGAGCCTTTCTTTTCACGACGCAGCTCATATTGACCTTGACTCATCTGTAAAAGGCGGATATTGGCATAACGAAGAATTCGTTCAAACGTGCTTTGCTGTACAAAAGCTTCCAATGTCATACGTTCTTTTTGTGACAGCGTTCCATTCATCGTATCACTGAGCGCTTGAATTTGCTGGATCTTTCGTAGGTTTTTCTGCCAATATCTTTGCAATTCCTTCAACTGCTCAAAAGTTCGCTGGTTGTTTGCAAGAATCAAAGCCTGATTTCGCTCCAGTGCTTGTATTTTCACAACTTGCTCTTTTTGCTGCTGATCTTGATCCTTCAGCACTTGAATTTCAACCAGCGGCAAATCTGCCACTTCTTTCTGCAAAGCTTCCATCGATCCCTGCAGTTTTTGTTTCTGCCCTTGCGTGATCTCCATTTCATTCAACAATTTGTTTTTGGTCTTTTCAAAGGCATCCAATTTTTGTTCAAGATCTTTCAGCTGTTTTTCCAATTGATCCAGATCATGGAAGTGCAATTGTTGTTCTTGTTTCTCAAGCTGTTTCGAAACACTTTGACAGGATGCTTCAAGTTTTACAAAATCCTGCTTGCTTTTTTGAAGACATACCTCCTTTTGTTCCAGTAGCTGTTTCAGTTCTTCACGATGTTTTTCTTGTTTTTCCAGCTCTAATACTCGTTCTTTCCAAGTTTCCCAACGTCCCTTCTGTTCTTTCAGCTCTTGTTCAAAAGCTGATAATCTTTGTTCCAATACCAATTGCAGATCATCTACAGCAAGCTGCGGCCGTTGCAGCGCCTGTTGCAAAACTGCTTGTTTTTCCTGACAACGACTCGTGAACTCTGCAATCTTCCTCGTACATGTTTCCATTTTCTTTCGTTGTTGTTCATAACGTGTTTTTTGTTTCAACAATGCGCTTCGCTCCACATTGTTTTCCTTCCAAGGGGCAGGTGAAGGATGCGTTAAGGAACCACATACCGGGCAAGGTTTTCCATCTTCCAGCATTTTTGCTAATACACCTGCCTGTCCATCATAAAATTGCAGTTCCATCTGTTGAAAGAGTGCCTGTTCCCGTTCAAATGCGACACGTTCTTGTTCATACAGCTGTTGTTGCTGATGCATCTGCTGCTGCAGATCTTTAAATGCTTGCAGTTGCTGTTTCCAATCACTCATCTGTTTTTGTTTTTCCTGCAACTGCTGATCGATCAAAATTAAATTATTTTCCTTTGCTTTCCAAGCATCCAAGGATTCTGTCTGCTCCTTTGAGCGATCCAATTGTTCCTTGATTTCTTTTTGTTTTTGCTCTTGTTGACAGATCTGTATATGTAATCGTTCTACCGCTTGTTGATCTTTTTTCAGCTGTTCTTGTTCTTTCAACAATTGCTGCAGCAAGACTTCTTCCTGACGTAAACGCACCAGTTCTACACGGGATCTATCCATGATCGTTTCTTGTTGATCCTGCTCTTCTTTTTCTTTGTTCAAAGATTTCAGTTTTTCAGTTAATCTGCGCATTTGCTCTTCATCTGTCGTTAATTGCTTTGTCATCATTTCTCTGCGTTTCGCTTGTTCCAACATTCGCTCTACATTCCCTGCTTGCTTTTGTCTTTCTTGCAATTCTAGCAAAGAAGTTTTATGCTGTTCTTCTTGTTTTTGGAGCATTTCTTCGACAAAGGTGAGGATTTCTCCTTCCTCTGCATATCCTTGTTGCTGGATATAGGTCATTAACCTATCTTGATCCAACGCATCACATTGTACAGCATGCAATAGCGCTAACTGCTGTTCGCGATGTCTGCGCAAAATTTCCTCGTTTTGTAACTGCATTCCTCTCAGCTGTTCTTGTAGATCCGCAAAGCGTTGCGTATGAAACAGCTGACGAAAAATCGTTTCGCGTTCTTTCGTCGAAGCAAATAGCATACGCTGAAACTCTCCCTGTGCCAATAAGGCGATCTGACGATACTGATCTCCATCCAATCCAATCAGATTTGTCACATAACGGGTAACATCTTCATAGCCGCTCGCTAAGATCTCATCATCTTTTTTTAATACGGCATCAGCTTTCTCCATCGTGACACCGTTACCTCTGAGTGCAGCTCGTTCATAAGCAGGATTTCTTCGCAACGCATATCGCTGTTTTTGAAAGGAAAAACGCAATTCCACATAAGTAGGTTCCTTCAAAGATGCATACAGCGAACGAAACATCGCTGCATTCCGCTGCAAACCGCTCGCCTCGCCATAAAGCGCAAATACGATCGCATCAAAGATCGTCGTCTTCCCAGCGCCTGTATTACCACAGATCAGATATAAGGAATCTTGAGTAAACCGTGTGAAATCAATTTCCGTATGTGCTGCGTATGGACCAAAACCACACATTGCCAAATCCAAGATCCTCATAGTTTCTCCCTTCCTTTTTCTAATAATTCCATGATCAAAGCACGCTGTTCTTCATCCATCTTTTGATTGTTTTGGAGTTCATACAATGCTTCGACCAGCTCAATATCGCTCAGCATTGTCTGTGTCTGCGCTAATTCTTGTTGATATGCATAACGAACGTTTTCATAACGAAGTTCCATGATGTTTGGATAAACGATCTGTAAGCGCGCCTTTGCATCCGGAATGCTATGTTCATCCGTCAAAACGACATATACATAATCATGCGCATGCGCGTCATTGAGCCCTTTCTGCATGATTTCATCATACGTCCCTTTGATCTCCCGCAGATCATGCAGTGGTTGAAAAGGAATTTGTGAAAGTGCAATTTCTCCCTTTTTGTTCATCTCTACGATCACCATCGCTTTTTTTTGATTTGCTTCCGATAACGAATACTTCATCAATGAACCACTGTATCGAATCGTTTCTCTTCCCATGGATTGAGGAGAGTGTAAATGGCCCAATGCCACATAATCAAATGAGGAGAAGCTCGAGGATTTGATTGCATCTAAGCCGCCAACACTGGAGACAGCACTTTCCGAATCACATTGAACAGCTCCTAAAACGAATTGATGAGCCACTAACACGTTTCGTCTGCTTTGATCAACCGCCATCTGTTTGATCATCGCATCTACCGCCTCTTGATAGCTTTCGATTTCCTGGTCTAAAAACGTTCGTACATAGATAGGCTTTACGAATGGAAGCAGATAAACAAACACACTTCCATAAGCATCCTCTAAGACAATCGGTCTGCAGGCTTCTTGCAATGAACCGATGATATGGACGCCTCCTTTTCGAAATAAACGATGACCAAACTGTAATCGAACACGGCTATCATGATTTCCTGCAATCATGAGAACAGCGATTCCCAGCTCACTGATCGTACTGATGAAATCATCCAGCAAAGATACAGCTTCCTCGCTAGGAAAATGTTTATCATACACATCTCCCGCGATGAGCAAAGCATCGATTTTCTCCTGTGTTGCGCACTGAACCACCTGTTTTAATAAGCTTCGTTGATCTTCCAACATGGAATAACCGCGCACGTTTTTCCCTAGGTGCAGATCGCCGATATGCATGAACTTCATTCCACCACTCCTCGCTTTTCTTATTGTATCATGAGAATTCCAAACAAAAAAAGAGGCATTTCTTTCTTAGTTCCGTTCTGTTTTCAAAAAGCAGATCGCTCTTCATTCCATGAAGATCCGATCTGCTTTATTCACTCTATTCTTTCTTATTCTTTGTCTTGTTCAGGATGATTGCTGTACCACATGCACCGGCAGCGATAACCAACAATCCGATCCAAAGTACCATATCATTTTGTGTACCTGTATCCACACTTTGTTTTTCATAGATCGTAAAGGTGGTCGTCGTCGTTCCATTTTCTGTAACGATCGATAACGTATGCTTTCCTACAGACAGCGTTTCTAAATACGATGCATTTAATGTGATGATCGTACTGCCTGCTTGTATTTCATAATTGGATGATTCCAACTCTTTTTGATCAACCAATACGCTCATGAATTCCTCAATATCCGTATCCACCTTGAAGGTCAATCCCTCTTTACTTCCTTTTGTCCATTCCTGATTCATTCCGCTAAGCATTTTTGGCAGCTTATTGATCAGCGTATCTTTCAATGCGATCTCATGTTCCCCATTTTCATCGCTGAAGTATTTATCGCAAATCTCACAATGCCAGTATTCTATATTGCCTGCTTGTGTGCTGGTTGGATCTTTCGCTTCGACTTTCACTAAATCATGAGAAGCAAAGTCACCATATTCTTTTCCGCAAATAACACAGATTGCTTTTGAAGTATAGGTTGCCACACCGCCGACATGGCTATCACATTCAATCGTACCTCCCTCAACGATCAGATCGCCTAGCAGATCGATCTGTCCATGATTGGTAAAAGTAACGCCTTTTGGCACTGTAATCGATGATCCTTCCGGAATGGAAAGCTGCATATCCTTGCCGATTGTGATATTGCCAGGGAGAACGAGTGAACCATCTGCCTCTCCCTTATTGTTTAAAACGATGGCACTATCCGCATGTGTAAATAACGGGCTGACATTAGTGCCAAAAGCCTCGACCCAACTGTCATAGATTGTGACGCCACCGGTATCCCCTTGAATAGCAGACCATTTCTCGTTAGCGGCAACAGAAGCAATCGAATCTTGAATGACAACCTCACCGCCGGAAGACCAGATACCGATAGTACCAGCGCTATCAACTGTTGCAGAAGAATGATCGATGTCAATATTACCTGCTGCACAAAGGGCAGGGTATGGGTTGTTTCGTGATGTGGTAGTTGCCGTTACTTCGGAGTTATCTATGGAAAGAGTTCCAGGAGCATAAATCGCATTTGCTGCATCCCCATTTGCGGTAGCAGTTACATCACTGTTCATAATGGATATATCGTAGAAACTGGAAAGTGCAGTTGTCGAGTAGTCCGGATCATTGCTACGCGCTGTCGCGTTTAATGTGCTGTCCTTAATGAGAAGAGCTTTTTCCCCTAATATGGAATTTTCGAAACTATTAACGATTATATTCGCACCATTTTGTATGGTCAAGGTACCTCCCCAGCACATCATTCCGCCCCAGCTTGTCGAAGTAATGTCAATCTTGCAGCCATCAATCGTCAAATTACCGTTATCTACCTGTAGTCCATCAGAATCTGTTTCTACAATCAGCGAATCTTCCTCTGTCCCCTGAATCGTAAGATTCACACTATCAGTATAAAAAGGTCTCTGCGTCGTAGATATGATCGTGTTTTCACCAATCAGGACGACTTTTAATTCTTTTTTATCTGCTCTAAGAACTGGAAAAGACGCTTCTTGTTTTATTGTGGCATTATTCAACGTCAGGGTGCCCGCATCTTTGTCCCAAACAGCTGTCCCTTCACCGCACGTTATCGATACACCATCTTGCATTATCTGCCCGTTAATTTGTACCGTTGCAGTGTCCGCTGCCAATACCGTCGTCGGTAACAACGCCGTAAACAGGAACAGCGACATAAAGACACTCAACACTTTACTAAAAAACTACGTTTCATGAAAACTCCTCCTTTATTGTGCCTATTATAAAGACGGCTTGATCGAAATTGTGACTTGATCAGCCGTAATTGCATGAATCCTTGCATCTATATACCATACAGATTACCTATCAGACAGCTCATAAAAAACAAACGTATGCTTAACAGCAGATTGCTTCGCTATATTCTTTTTATTCATAAGAAAAGGCAAATTTCTCCGTTTTAAAACGGTCGAAATTCGCCTTCTTTCCCTTTATTACATCTTGATAAATGAATCCAATCACAAATTGATTGCTTCCTTGACAGCTTCTTCGTCATTCCTGTCAAGCCCCTTTCAATGATTTACACTATCATTTTACTAAACCATCACTTTAATTGCAAGGGCATCAAATTTCAAGCATTTAATTGTGATCTTCTTTGAGATAGTCCAAGATCTCTGCCGCATTGGTATCCGGTTTTGCCTTTTCAAACACTTTCTCAATGATACCTTCTTCATTGATCACATAGGTGCTGCGAACTACTCCCATGCTCACTTTGCCATACAGCTTCTTTTCTTTCCATACGTCATACGCTTCAATAGCTTGTCGCTCTGGATCGGATAATAAGATGAATGGCAGATCATACTTTTTGATGAAGTTTGCATGCGAACGCTGCGAATCTTTGCTGATGCCGATCACAACAACGTCCAGATGCCGAAAGTCTTCATACGCTGCCGCAAAGGCACAAGCCTGTCGCGTACAGCCAGGGGTATTGTCTTTTGGATAAAAATAGACAACGACCTTCTTTCCCAGAAAATCACGCAGTGAAACGCTTTCCCCTTGTTCATTCATCAACGTAAACAAAGGGGCTTTTACTCCTTCTTTTAACATGATATCCTCCTATCTTACAAATACATAGGTACATTCGTCTGAACGTCCTTCATCAAAATGATAATGCAGACGATCAAATCCTTTGATCTGCGCAAGCGTATCAACTTGATGTTCACACAGATAACGAACCATCTCTCCTCTGGCCATCTTTGCATACACGCCTTTTTCTTTCATGGATCCATCCTGCTGTAGTTCGCCAAAGATCACATTGACGACTTGCAATGGATCTTTGCGATAACGGGTAATGCAACGGCTGTATTCCTCACTGGCCAGATTGACGATGCACGTTTCTTCCTTGCTGAGTTCTTCATAGAGCGCATCTTGCCAAAAATCATAAAGATTGTTATAGTGTTCCGTTTTGAGCTTTGCCTGCATCTCTAAACGATACGGAACGATGCCATCCAATGGTTTCAACACGCCATAAAAGCCAGAGAGAATGCGCAAATGCTCTTGGGCATAGGCAATCTGTGCATCATTAAACACATTGACGGCCATGTATTGATATTGGATCCCTTCATACATCCAAAGCGCCGGTTCTCCTTTTCGACCCAGATCCATGTGCTGAAATCGTTCATAATTTAAAGTTGCCAATGCATCATTGCATGCCAACAGCTTTTTCAATTCGGGTAAAGACAATGTTTTCAAATACTGCAACAGTTCTTGGCTTCGCTCTAAGAATACCGGTGTTGTCACTGCATCAATACCTTCTACTTCCCGACGCATCTTCTTCGCAGGGGAGATGATGATTTTCATATGTGATCCGCTCCTTATCAAACCTATGTGATCTTATTCTGCAACTATTTTTTCAAACATATCGGCGCCAACACCACAGATCGGGCATTTGAAATCTGCAGGCAGCGGATCCCCTTCATATACATAACCGCAAATCATACATTTATAACTGATCTTTGGTTTCGCCTCTTCTTGTTCCGGCTGATAGGTCGGTGCATTTTTCGGGCTCTTCCCTTTAATGACCTGATGATAGTAAGCATACGTCATCGGTACTCCTTCATTTAACGCTTTAGCATCGATCACTTCACCCAAGAAGACCGTATGCGTTGCCGTTTCCATCGTATCAATGATACGGCAGACGATCGCACCTTTGGTATTGGTGAGGATCGGTGCTCCTTCTACCATCTCATAGGGAACATCTTTAAACTTATCAACGGTCTTGCTGCTTTGAAAGCCAAAGGTACCGATCAAAGAGGCATCGCTGTCTTGTGCTAAGATCGATACGGCAAATACACCGCTTTTCTTCATACAACCATTCGTATAGTTGTCATGATTGACACTCACTGCTAACGTCATGGGATTAGATGTGATTTGCATCACACTGTTGGTCACACAGCCAACAGGGCGTTCTCCATCCATCGTCGTCGTCAAATAAACACCATAACTGAGATCATATAAAACTTTATTATCCATGATTTCTCCTCCTTTTAACACATGGCTGCGCCATCGATTGCCAATACGGCACCAGTGATATAAGATGCCAGATCACTGGCCAGGAACAAAAAGGCATTGGCCACATCTTGCGGCTCGCCCACCCTGCGCAATGGAATCGTTTTGATCAAAGGCTGGATGACTTCCTTTGGAAGTGCTTTGACCATATCCGTATTGGTCACACCCGGTGCAATCGCATTGACACGGATCTGATCCGGTCCCAATTCTCTTGCTAATGATTTTGTCATCCCGTTAATTGCAAATTTGCTCATCGGATATGCCACACCGGAAGGTTGTCCATATTGACTCACCATGGAACTCGTATTCAAGATGACACCGCCACCTTGTTTTTTCATATAAGGAACGACCGCTTTCGTACAAAGATAAGCCGCTTTGACATTCAGATCCATCACGCGGTCAAACAACGCTTCCTCATATTGATAAAAAGAATGACTATCACTGATCCCCGCATTATTGACCAGGATGTCAATTTTACCATATCGTTTTGCAATCACAGCCATCGTATCTTCTACTTCCTGCTCATTGCTAAGATCTGGATACATGCCTTCTAATGTCACATCGATGAAACGCTCCTTGTAAGATTGCATTGCTTGTTCTACCGTTTCTTTGCGTGAACCAAAAAAGATAACTGCTGCGCCGTTTTCTAAATAGGTTTCGACAATTGCTCGTCCGATTCCTCGCGTACCACCGCTGACAACGGCTACTTTTCCACTTAACATCGATTTTCCTCCTTTATCAATTTCTATCCACAGTATGCCCCATTTTCAAACATTTGTCGAGTAGCGTGCCCTTGTTTTCTTTACCTTTTTATCCGCTTTTGTTAAGATGAGAAAAAGGGTGATTTTCATGAATACAAAGACTGTGCAAAACTGGAACATCTTACCGATCATGGACAGTGTGTCCTCAACGAACACGTGGTTGAAAGAACATGCTGATCAATTAAGCGATTCTACCGTTCTCATCGCCAGAGAACAAACAAAAGGCAGAGGGCGCAGTGAACGACGCTTTCACTCAGCAAAGGGAAAAGGGCTGTATCTGTCCGTCTTATTAAAGCATACGCCCGCTTCCTTCGCTTTTACGCGTATGACCGCATTAAGCGCACTGGCTGTTCAAAAAGCAATCTGGGAATGTTGTCAATTGAACACCCAGATCAAATGGGTCAACGATATCATCTATCAGGGACACAAGCTGGCCGGAATCTTATGTGAAGCCCTCTATGAAGGAACAAAACTAAAAGCTTTCATCATCGGTATCGGAATCAACGTCTATTCTCAGTCTTTTCCAGCAATGGACAACCAACCAGGCGCAATCGAAGATTATGCGCTGTTTCCTCCATCGATCGACGCATTGACACTCACATTGTTACAACAATTGCAAGCTTGTCTACAAGCAAAAAATGAGAAACAGCTACTCACGGATTATCGTCAACACTCCTGTATCTTGCATAAACCCATCCTCGTAAAAGATGGCCGTGCGCGCTATGAAGCCTATGCCTGCGATATCGATGAAGACTATGCGTTGATCATTGAAACCAAAGGAAAGAAAAAGAAACTGCAAAGCGGAGAAATCAGCATCCGCATCTCTTCCAATGATGATAAAATGCCTTAATTTCCTGTACTTTTTCCTTTCTCTTCTTGCATGCACCCTCTCTTTATTATATGATTATGGAAGTAAGCGGAAAGGATGTAATCTATGGCAAAAAGAGTAAGAACACGTTTTGCGCCGAGTCCGACAGGCTATATGCACATCGGAAATCTGCGTACAGCATTATTTGAATATTTGATCGCCAAACATGAAGGCGGCGACTTTATCCTGCGAATCGAAGATACGGATCAAGGCCGTTTGGTCGAAGGAGCGACCGACATCATTTACGATACGTTGAAAACCGTTGGCTTACAGCATGACGAAGGACCAGATGTCGGTGGAGATCATGGACCTTACGTACAGTCTGAACGTTTGCCGATGTATAAAAAATATGCAGAAGAATTAGTAGAGCTGGGTGGAGCACATTATTGTTTCTGCAGTGAAGAAGAAATCGAACGTCAGCGTAAAGAAGCAGAAAGCTTAGGCATCTCCTTCAAGTATGACGATCCTTGCAAACATATTTCTTTAGAAGAGGCAAAAGCACGCGTCGCTGCCGGTGAGCCTTACGTTATTCGTCAAACGATCAAAGGAAACATGGAAACCTACTTCGATGATGAAGTATATGGCCGCATTGAAGTGGACAGTGACGTCTTGGACGAACAGATCCTCATCAAATCAGATGGTTTCCCTACATACAATTTTGCAAACATCATCGATGATCATCAGATGGAGATCTCTCATGTCGTTCGCGGAAACGAATACCTCTCTTCCACGCCAAAATACAATTTGATCTATCAGGCATACGGCTGGGATATTCCAACCTATGTTCATGTTCCACCGGTCATGAAAGATGAACACCATAAGTTAAGCAAGCGAAATGGAGATGCCAGCTTCCAAGATCTCGTTGCGAAGGGTTATCTGCCACAAGCAATTTTAAACTACATCGCGTTGTTAGGATGGTCTCCGGAAACAGAACAAGAAATCTATACGTTGGATGAATTGATCAAAGTCTTTAATATTTCGCGTATCTCCAAGAGTCCGGCAATCTTTGATATCGACAAATTGACTTGGATGAACGGCGTTTATCTACGCAATATGAGCGTTGATGAATTCTATGAACTGATCAAAGATATCTTAAAGGAATGCATCCATCGAGAGGTTGATCTGCATACCGTCGCAAAGATCTTGCAACCACGTATTGATACCTTGGCACAGATCAAGGAAAGCATTGATTTTATCGATGAGCTGCCAGAATACGAATGTACGATGTATGTGCACAAGAAGATGAAAACCACATTGGAGATTGCTTTGACAGCACTGAAAGCCGCTAGAACAGCTTTAGCGGATCTGCAGGACTGGTCCAGTGAAGAAAGCGTGCATGAATTGTTGCTGGCACTTCCAAAACAATTAGAAATGAAAAATGGGCAGCTGCTATGGCCAGTTCGTACAGCGATTACCGGTAAACAGTTCACACCAGGTGGTGCCATTGAGATCGCTTATATCTTAGGTAAGGAAGAAACGCTCGCCCGTATTGATAAAGGAATTGAAAAATTAGAGGCAGCGCTCAATCAATAGAGATAAAAGAAGGAATCCCGTCGATGATTCCTTCTTTTTATATGGTTGATTCTTCTTTCGCTTTTCGCTAGAATGATACTGTTAAACCAATAGATGGAGGTACCCATGAATCTACTCTCTTATATCGAAAACGAGGACGCCCAAATACTGGCACAATGCGATCCACAATATCATCCGATGATAAAACAGCTTTTAACAAAATTTAAATATACTGCTTTACCAAAAAGTAAACGAGCAATCTTCATGACAGAGGTACTTGCGCAATGCCGTCATCACAAAGCAGATGAAAAAGAGATCGATCGACAATGTATGGCCTATATCCAAGCAGA
The DNA here is from genome assembly GCA_965151435.1 of uncultured Merdibacter sp. GTDB lineage: Bacteria > Bacillota_I > Bacilli_A > Erysipelotrichales > Erysipelotrichaceae > Merdibacter. The sequence goes on from CBCTZR010000007.1 coordinate 23,545, forward strand.
GACGAATAAGCTCTCTTTTTTCCAAAAGTTCGTCTTGCATTTTTCGGATTTCCCGATCGTATTATTTTGTTACGCCGGGATCTATGAAGTAGCGCTGGATCACATCGTTGACCCGCTGTTGAATCACTCTGCGATTGATTGGACCTTTTCTTTGACCCTTGATCTATTGATCAATACTTGCATTCTCTATGGAATTGCCAAAGCGGTCATGCATTTCTTGGCCAAATCCTCCAGTACGACCAGCCTGTATTACTGGATCGTCATCTTAGGATGCTTTTTAGCTTTTCTTGGCCTCACCTATCTATCACGGACCTATGCTTCCTTCGCATTATGTACAGTTTCTATGCCGTTTTTTATTCTTTTTACAGCACTGCTTGCATGGGGCGCATTGATCCTGCATCGAAGAATCGATCGTTAATATAATCAATAAAAAAGATGGAATCTACGAAAATTCCATCATTTTTTTATACCGACAAATGCGCGAATCTCTTCCATGCGCTCCATTGTTTCATCATACCCTAATTGGAACCACGGCTCTAACAATTTACGATCCGTCGTATAACGAGTAACACCAAGATCCTTATGCGGACGAAGGATCAAAGCTTTTCCTTCTTTCTCCAGCTGTTTTACCTTGCCCCATTGTTCCTCATAACGAATGTGACGTTTTTTCAAATTCTCCGTCACTTCCTTATTCCCTGGATAAGCGAGTTTCGAAAGACGAAGCTGCCAGTTTGGTGCAGGTTTACGCACATAATTCTCCTCTTTGGTTGAAATAAAGATATGTTTCTCATTTCCACGGCGAATGCTTTGTTCGATGGGAATCATATCGATCAATCCGGCATCCATGTATTTCTTCCCTAGGAATTCATAAGGCCGTGCTAATAAAAATAATGCACAAGCTGCTTTCACAAGCGTCTGTTCTTTTGGATCGAAATAGCTTTTATCAAAATATTCAATCTGATTGGTCTCCATATTATATAGACCGATATCCAGTTGTGTTTCACTTTCGAAAAATGTTTTCGCATCTAATGGCGCATGTTTTTCTATAAAGTCACATGTCGCTTGAATGCCAAACAACCCGCGTTCATGGATCAACGGACGAATGCCAACCGCACTTTTCTGCGATGCAGACTCCACTCCCGTAACAAACAGACGATCTCTTTGTCTAGATACATACGCCAGCAAGATCTCTGCCCCGGCAGAGATGCCTGCCGCATAAGGAAGATAGATCTTACAATCCAGCAAACACTGTAAAACACCTGCTGAATAGGCTGCCTTCGTACCGCCGCCTTCGCAGATCAAACCTACGTTTTTTATCATTTTCCACACCTCAATATGAGTTATTATACCCCACGCCTTTCACTAAGTAAAGAAAAAGCGACAGAAATATCCGATTTGAAAAATGCCGAAAAATGCTTTTATAATCAAATAATTTACACTTTTCCACAGAAGAAAAGCGCTATGGCAAAGCGCTTATTGTGGACGGTCATTGGCATGCCGTTTTCGATACCGTCGCATGAAACCCTCATAATGTTCAACGACTTCTTGTGCCGGTCCATATTCTTTTACCACCCCATCATGAATCCACAGCACATCTTCACATAATTCCAAAATGCTGCTGTTGCTGTGTGACACGATCATGACTGTCTTGTCATGATCAGAGATGATTTCTTTCATCTTTTCATAACTTTTTTCGCGAAAGCTGATATCTCCGACACTGAGCACTTCATCAATCAAGATAATTTCTGTATCCAGGATTGCGGTAATGGAAAAGGCAAGTTTGGAATACATACCGCTGGAATAAGAACTAACTGGTTTATAGATAAAATCTCCCAGCTCAGAAAATTCGATGATTTCTGGTAATCGGCGACGAATTTCTTTTTCACTGAACCCCAGCAGCAGTCCTGACAGAAAGATGTTTTCAAATCCGCTGAGATTTGCTTGAAAACCTATTCCGATTGCCAATAAAGACAAGCGGTTGCCAAAGGTCTGGATCGAACCCTGATCTGGTGAAAAGACACCTGCAATCGTCTTCAACAAGGTACTCTTCCCACTGCCGTTTTTACCGATGATACCGATGATCTTCCCTTTTTCTACCGTAAAGGACACGCCTTTAAGCGCTTCGTAGCAATCTCTTCGCTGTCGGATCTGTCCAATGCTTTTACGCAGTGAAAAAGATTTCATGCTACGGTAGATGACATGAACATCCTTCACTTCAATTGCTAATTCTGCCATCCTTTACACCACCTTCACATAATTGTTTTCATGCCGGTACATGAAATACAGACCCACACCCAACAAACCAAACGCGATCATCGTCCAATATAAAAACATCCAAGGATCCAGCCACTCACCATAGATGATGATTTTTCGAAGCGTATCGATCAAATACGCAATGGGATTGCCATGCGTCATCAGCCAGTTTAAGTTCGCACCTAAAAATAAGCGTTCTCCTAAACGATCTCCGATATCATAAAACACTCCCGAAAGGTAAAATAACAAACGAAGGATAACTTGTACGATATTGTAAAGATCATTGACATAGACGCCAAAATGGGCAACGATGATGCAGACCGATAATGTTAGTAAAAACACCAGTGCAATGATCGGAAGACAACAGAAGAGCTGTAGGCGAAAAGGGATGTGATAGGCAATCATAAAACCGATGACAATGCCAAAGGAAATGATCATCTTAAATAAATTGACATACATCTTCTCTAAGATCAACATATACTTTGGAATATAGATCTTAGAGACGATGCCTTTGAACGTATGAACGATCCGCACGCTGATCGACACGTTTTTATTAAAAAAGTTCCAAACGGTAAGCCCGATGATGACGACGACCGGTAAGTATTCTCCATTGGAACGAAAAACCACGACCGTGATAAATACGTAAACAAGCATAAACAACACTGGATCTAAGATCCACCAGATCCATGTCAAATAAGAAGAAGAGACTTCTCCTTTCAATTCTGATTTTGCGGCATACATCGCATAGGGATTGTAACGTTTTAAATGCCGTATGATTTTTGAAAACAAAAGCATTCCTCCCAACTAGATCAAGCGTAAAACAGAGGGGATATCCTGTTGAATATTCAGAAATATCATATGATTGACCATCAATTTTTGATGATAACGCTCATAATAATCCATTGACAAAAAGAAAACCGATGGATGTTCACGCATCAGTCGATGCAGGCATAATGGATCTCCTCCCCATAAAATGAGCAAACGCGTATTCGTTTTTTTCACCTTTGCATAATGCTCCAAAATCAACGAAATCTCGTGTTCTTCTTTCATCTCGTAAGTTATGATGTAGTCATAATTGCGATAGAACGTAGGAGCTGCCGGACGAATGGTGCGGTAAAAGCGCTTTGCGATCCGATAAAGCAGTTCGTTCTTTTTCGCCAGCTGGATCACGTATTTTTTCATGCTCTGCTTCCTTTCAACAACTTCTGTATCCTTTGCCAGATAATTGAAATATCATAATTTTCCATTACAAATCGGGCGCCTTCTTCCACCTCTTTTTGATACTCTTGCGGATGTGACTGATAATAAAGAATCTGCTTTGCCATCACATCGAGAGAGGGACACACACAAAATGCAGGATACAGGTATTCAATTCCTTCCCACGGCAAACAAAGAGCCATCGCATGGGATGCAAATCCTTCAAAAGGAGAAACATGAAAACTCTCTGGATTTTTCGCATCGCTGAGGGATAACACATAACCAATTTGACGAAGAAATACAGGAATCTCCACCCAGCCTTCATAAATCACACTGTCTTGTAAGTGATGGGTTTCCACATATCGATCCACTTCTTCATAATAATGTCGTTCCTCTGCTACATTCCATGTATTGGCAAATTCATGCGCACGTTTACCTAGAACATGCAGACAATAACGAGAATCTTTCTGTTTCAATTGATTGAGCAATTCTACTGCACGCATCAGTCCTTTGCGTTTAGGTAATGCACCAATCAGTGCTAAATGAAATTGTGCATCTTCTTTCTTTTCAACAGAATACGCTTTTGTATCGATAAAATTGTTGATCACGCAGCATTTCTCAAGCGGGATTTGAAAATGTCGCATAAAAGCTTCCATGTAATAATAGGATACACAGATCAGCTGATTCAGCTTATTCAGGTCGATTTTTTTACCGAATGGTCGCATGATCTCAAAGCGATGAGCACGCACAAACAATGTCTGATGCGGGTAAATGTGATGTGAATACCATTGTGCATTGGTCAATAACCATTCGCACCAGATGAGATCTGCCTGATCGCGTAACTGCTTGGCTTTGCGTTTAGAAAAATCATTATATTCCTGCTGTTCCTGTATGAGCAATGTGTATTCCTTTTGCATCAAAGGAAAGAGCGGCTTGATAAATTTCAGATCATGACCGCTGATCAACAAGCGTGACTTTCGAGATGGATAACGTTCCAACACCCGCTGCAAATCTTTCAAGATCTTTCTGTGATCAAAACGTTCACCACACGCTTTTAGATATGTACGCAAAGAGGAAAGGGAATCCTCTTGAAACACTTGGATCAGCTTTAAAAGACATTCTCGATCATCGTTTGCATACAACGGATAATCTTTACCCAATATTTCTTCATGCATCGGCGTACGTCGAAGCACCATCGGAATCTGTGCCTGACAATATTCCAACAGCTTTACAGACACTTCCAAAGAGCCCTCATGATCTATTCGAGCACTGCGATACGCATAACCTGCTTCGCATCGACACATGACCTCTTGGACATCTTCACGCGACAACGAACCATAAAAGCAGATGTTGTTGGCTTCATTGAGCTGTGTTAGTATCTCTTTTTTATGTTCAGCCATATCCAAATTAAACTTATCCCCTACAAAGTGAAGCGTGATTTCCGGATCAATCGATGCAAGTTCTTTCATCATGTCCAACAGTTCTTGGATCTTCCAATCTTTAGCGATCTTTCCCGCATAAATCAAGGATTTTTCATAGCGATCTGTCTGCGGAAAAGGAAAAACGATCGGATACAAGATATGAAATTTCTCTCCGTTCACTCCTAACATACGCATCAGATAGCGTTTCATCGCCTCCGTCTGTACCAGAAACAGCTGTACTTTTTCATAGAGCTGTGATAAAAAGGATATTTCTTCTGATTGGATCTTTTTCTCATCCTGACAAAAATCGGTTAAATACGGAATGACACGATCGATAAAAGGTGCCTCTGATATAGCCTTTGCGATCATTTTTCCTCGTATGATGATACAAGAATAACAAGCGAGCGCATCTATACGCTTGATCATGCGTACCACGTTATGAACATTCACTTCACTGATGGAATCGATATAGTCTTTCGCATACAACAAATGCACACGTTCCTTGCGTTGCAGCTGCGAGACGAGAATGGTGCGGCGAATTCGTTTTTTCAAGAGAATGTCCACGATCACCTCTTCATCCATGCTTAGCAGCTTGGCCAAATTGATTAACCAAACGCTCGACCCGTCGATGACATTAAGATCTACATCGCCATAAATCAATATTCTTCTCACTCGATACTCTCCATATATTCAAAACCGATGCAATCAAAATGAGGATGAGCTAAGATCATCGCTTTTGTTTTCGATTCTAAAAACGCACGATGCGCTTGTGCAATAATCAGATAATCGCATTGTTCAATACATTCGTTTAGTGACGCCAGGGGAATTCCATCCACTTCTTCGGCATCACTATTTGGCTCACATCCCATAACCATGTAGCCTTTGTCTTGCAAAGCGTGTGCTAAATGGAGAGATGGACTTTCTCTGAGATCATCGATATCAGGTTTATAGGCCATTCCTAAAACTGCGATCTTTTTGCTTGTATCCTGTTGAAGCTCTTTTAAGACCTGATTCATAACCCAATATGGTTTCTCTTCATTGATGATACGCGCTTCTTTGATCAAAGAAGCTTCTTCTTGAAAGGCTTCTACCAAAAACCATGGATCTACGGCCAAGCAATGACCGCCGACACCAAGTCCAGGCATCAAGATATTCACACGCGGGTGACGATTTGCCAAAGCGATGAGCTGATGAACGCTGATCCCTGCACGCTTGCAGATTTCACTCAACTGATTAGCAAAGGCGATATTAATATCACGATACGTATTTTCTACTAATTTACACAGTTCTGCTGTCACATCATCGCAAACAAGACATTGCCCTTCCTTGACAAACGTATCATACAGATCTTTTGTCATTGCTGCAGCCAAGGGATCTTGTGCACCGATAATGCGGTCATTATGTGCCAATTCATACAAGATCTTTCCTGGCAATACCCGTTCTGGACAATGCGCACAGTAAAACTGATTTTCTTTCAATCCGCTTTTTTCCACTAATAACTGTGACATTTTCCGCGTCGTATATGGTGGGACCGTCGATTCTAAGATGACCAGATCCCCCTGTTTCAACACACTAGCGACTAGCGTAGCCGCCGCATATACATAACTGAGATCCGCTTTCTTCTCTTTTCCCTCTATAAATGGCGTAGGAACACATAAAAGATAAACATCGGATACCTCTAACGTATCTGTAATCTCCAATGTCCGATTGCGAAATACCTCACTGAACGCTTCCTGTAAACCATTCTCCACAATGTGGATCTGGCCCTTTGCCAAACGTTCTCTCACTTCTTTTTTTACATCATATCCTTTGACGTGATGCCCAGCTTGTGCTAAAGCAATTGCTGTAGGCAAACCGATATACCCTAAACCAATAACGCTAATTTCTCTCTTCTGTAATTTCATGTCCGCTAACCTGCCTTTTCTTTTTTTCTTTCATCACGAGTCTTTGAAAGCGAAGCAATTCTGGAATCTGAACGAGACGCTTTGGTTGCAACAACATTCGAAACAACCATTCAAAACCAAGCTGTTGGATCCATTTGGGTGCTCTTTGAAGCGCTCCGCTCCATATATCCAAAGCTCCGCCAACCCCCAAAAACACGTTGGCGCATACCTCTTGTTTATGTTGGGCGATCCAGCGTTCCTGCGCCGGAGTGCCTTTCGCAACAAAAACGATATTCGCTTTGCTTTGATTGATCTGCGCAATGACATCCGTATCTGTATAGCCATCGCTACTGCCTACGATACGCAAATTCGGAAACTGTCTGATCAACGCTTCTTGCGCTTTTTGATTATGTTCTTTTGTCGAACCATATAAAAAAACTCGCAAGTGCAATTCTTGAGCGTGTGCGCATAAAGTTTCCATCAAGTCGATGCCTGTAATACGTTCGCTCACATCCTCACACGCACGGACGATCGAAGCTCCATCCGCCAAAAAAACATCAAATGTTTCCAATAATTTTGCCATATCTGCCTGTTCTTTTGCGCGCATGACCTTTCTGGCATTGATGGCAACAAAAGAAAGTTTTTTATCTTGTGTAATACATTGCTTTACAAGAGAGAGCAGTTCTTCTTTTGTCGTCACACTTACTCTTATGCCAAGCACTGTAGTTTCTTTCATCTTTTCACCAACCTTTTGTCAGATACAATATAACAATCTTTTCATTTTCTTTTTTCTACACATCGTTAAAAGAATGTTATGTTTCTGTTAACATTGTGCCCATTTCTTTCCCCTTTAACAGTTTTTTTACTGTATCTTGTCCAATTTGCGATGTTTCTTCTTTGCATTCTCTTTACGATTAGTACGTAAACTAAAAAAGAAGGAGAGATTTCCATGTATACGATCATGAGTATTTTCGGCACACGACCAGAAGCCATCAAAATGGCACCGATCATTCAGGCAGCAGCCAAAGATTCCCAACTGAAAAGTCTCGTCTGTGTCAGCGCCCAACATAGAGAGATGCTGGATGGCGTCTTACGCACGTTTGCAATCACCCCAGACTATGACCTCAACATTATGCGGCATGGACAGACACTGCAAAGCATCACGACATTGATATTAGAAAAATTAACACCTGTCTTAGAAAAAGCACGACCGGATATGGTTTTGGTACACGGGGATACGACAACAACCTTTGCGGCAGCACTCAGCGCATTTTATTTACAGATCCCTGTAGCGCATGTCGAAGCCGGCCTGCGCACCTATCATCGCTATTCCCCTTTCCCTGAAGAGATCAATCGACAGATGGTCTCTCGCATCAGCACGCTGCATTTTGCCCCGACCAAGACCAGTGCCCAGCATCTGTTAAACGAAGGCGTAAATGAACAAACGATCTTTGTAACTGGGAATACGGCAATCGATGCTCTAGCCTTAACAAAGGATGAAGGATATCAACACCCTGCTTTGACGTGGGCGAATGGACATCGCATTGTATTATTAACGGCACATCGAAGAGAAAATCAACAAGGCGGTCTGAAACAGATCTTTTCTGCCGTAAGGACTTTATGCGAACGATTCGATGATATTCGTGTTCTCTTTCCTTGTCATCGCAACCCCATGATCCAACAGCTCGCACACGACCTGCTGGATACATGTGAACACGTACGCATCATCGAACCTTTGGAAGTATATGATTTTCATAACATCATCCGTCACTCCTATCTGATCTTAACAGACAGTGGCGGTATTCAAGAAGAAGCGCCTAGTCTTGGAAAACCCGTGCTCGTCTTGCGTAATACGACAGAGCGTCCTGAAGGTGTCAAAGCAGGAACCTTAAAACTGGTAGGAACGGATGAGGAGACAATCGTACAACAAGCAAGTGAACTGTTAAGCGATCCGAAAGCGTATGCCGCAATGAGCAATGCTTCAAACCCTTATGGCGATGGTAAAGCGAGTCAACGCATCCTGCATGCGTTGAACACATATCTCAAGCAAATCGATCCATCTTGTTAATCGCATAAAAACAGCATCGATGCGACTTTACCGGTCGCTCATCGATGCTTATTTTGTTTCTTCTTTTTGAACATCCTCTCTTTGCGGATCACAAATGGCGGGAGAATCTTCCAGCGCATCCTCTACTTCAACGTCAATTTCTTGGCTCCAATTCTCTGGCATTTGCTGTGCCCTCGTCAAATCGACCTCTTGTTCGTCCAATTCTTTTGGATGCAGATATTCCTTTGGCAGAAAATCATGCAGATCATTCATCTTTTGTAACAGCAGTCCCATTACGTAAAACACGATGGAAAAGCAAATATATTGGTAGGATTGCGAAATGATATATTGAAACACGTCTCCTAGATTATCCGTCAGGCTCGTCCCTTGATAATCATAATAAGAAGCGACATATGCATATGACTGAAAAACCATATACGCACCATAACACAATACGACCACCGCAAGCACATACAACGCGATCGATCCTGCTTTGACTCTTCTTTTCTTCTCCATATTTTCCTCCTTCAAACGATAAACAGTATAGCACTTCCCTTTCTTAAAAATGTGTCGCTTTTGTGAGGATTTCTAAAAAATATGGAAAACAAAAAAAACACAGAACCCTGTGCTTTTCTTTCAAATGGTGATGCCGATGAGACTTGAACTCACACGGGTTGCCCCACTACCCCCTCAAAGTAGCGTGTCTGCCATTCCACCACGGCATCATTTGCGAATGATATTATACTATACTTCAGATACAAATTCCAGTAAAATCAACAAAAATTTATCGTCGTGTAAAAAGAAAAAAACCTTTTCGCAAGGTTTTCTTTTTCATATGGTGCGGAGGAAGGGATTTGAACCCTCACGCCTTGTGGGCACTGCCGCCTGAAGACAGCGTGTCTGCCGTTTCACCACCTCCGCGTCTGCCTAACTAATATACAATAAATTTTACTTTTTGTCTAGCCCTTTTTTAGAATAGCAACGGTCTTTTCAGCGTCTTTTCATCATAACCACTGCTAATAATAAAAAAGCCTTCATCCAAAGGCTTATCGTTTCTATGGTGCCGGTACCCAGAATTGAACTGAGCGCTAAGCATTACCATTGCTTTGTATTACCACTATACTATACCGGCAACTCTATCAGCAATACTTATTATATACGAAGCACCCTTCAATAATCAATTCTTTTTTTCATTCTTTCTTTCCACATCAAAGAAACGCATCAAGAACACGTAATAAACGGGCGATCGGTAAACCAACCACGTTAAAATAATCACCTTCAATGCCCTTTACAAATCGTTTGCCCAATCCTTGGATCCCATAAGCACCCGCTTTGTCCATCGGTTCTCCACTTCGGATATAAGCCTCGATCTCCTCTTCGTTCAACGGATAGAAATGAACATCCGTGCAACAAGAAAACATCACAGTTTTTTCTCTAGAAAGGATCGCCACCCCACCGATAACCTGATGCGTTCGATCGCTGAGTGCTTTTAACATGCGTTTTGCTTCATCTTGATCGCTTGGTTTACCAAAGACTTTTCCATCCAGCGAGACAACTGTATCCGCTCCGATGACGATCGCATCCGGATGTTCATCGAATACCGCCTGCGCCTTTTCTCTTGCTAGCCATTCCACCGCTTGCGCTAAGGGAAGATCTTCTCGCAGATGTTCTTCGATCGCTTTCGATTCCACGGAAAACGAAAGGCCCATCTCGGTCATAATTTCTTTTCGCCGTGGTGATTGACTGGCTAAGATCAATGCATGCATCACAGTTTGCTCCTTTCAGTTCTTCTTTTGTTCCCCTTTTATGCGATGTGGACAAAAGAATAGCAACAGCTGTTGGCGCTGATTATACAATACGACGATCAAAATGGAAAAATAGAAGGCGAGAAACCATAAAATGATCCGAACGACCAGGTTTGAGAAAAAGGCTTCTGGAAACAGATTGATCATCAAATCTCTCGCTGGATTCAACAACCAAAGGTCATTCGTAAAGAACAGCTGATGGAAAGATGTCCAAAAACCTGTAAAATCAGCGAAGATCCAAATACCAAGCAGACATAAGAAGAAGATGAACAAAAAAGAAACCCACAAAAACCCTCTGCTGAAATAATCAAAGAACGCTTTCTTTTGCAAACAGATCAAGCCGATAACAGCAATGATCGCAACGACACAGGCAATCCAACGCACGTCCATCGCATGCTGATAAAGCGCACGCACATCAACCATATGTGCGCTTTCTCGTTCATTGAACGCTTCCCTGGCTGCTCCGTCAACTTCTACCACCACGTTGATGCTGTCGACATCCCCGCGTAGATAATCTAAAAGCGTAGTTGTCGCTTTCATGAGATTTTCCTGATCCATACCCAGTTTTTCTGCTGTATGGAGTTCTTCGTATTGCTGTTCAAAAAAATTTGTATTGAAACAGTTCATATCAACGCTGCTCAACAATAGGAAAATGATCAAGCCACACGCTGCTATGCTGCCAAATAATGAGGAGATTCGCTGTTTCATACTGCCACTTCCTTCACAGTACAAGTTTATCACAAAAATCTAAGTCTTTCCAATCACTTATTCGACCGCAATCAGCTGAACATTAGTCAGTCCTTTGATCGTACGAAGGATCTTTAAAAGCTCATCCAACGACATCTGCATCTCGCTAAAATCAAAAGAGATCACTACGCTAGCCCAATCGTGGATCGGTATATTCTGGTTGATCGTCAAGATATTGGCATTGACCTCGGAAAGACAATTCAGCGTTTCACTCAAAATGCCTTTCTTATGATGCAACATCATAGAGATTACCGCTTTTCGTTCCTCTCTCCCCTGTGTTGCAGGAAAAACATAATCCTTATATTTATAGTAAGTTCCCCGAGAGATGCCAACACGCTTTACCGCTTCGCTCACTTGATGAACGATACCGCTCTCTAACATTCCTCTTGCTTCGATCACTTTATCAAGGACATCTGGCAGTATTTCTGCATCAACGATATAATACTTATTCATATTCCACATATCCTCCTTGTTTCGCTGCCGAAAGATTGAGAATGATCCAATTTGGGTATCGTTGACGGAAGAGCAAGGTCACATCTTCACTTGTCTTTTGATCCATCACAGCGATCATCGTCGAACCGCTTCCGCTGATAAAAAAGGTTTCTGCACCATGGGCATAAGCCATTGAGCGCACATCCTCATAATCTTTGATCAGTTTTTTTCGATAAGGTTCCTGCATGCGATCCTTGCAAGCATGTCGCAGTAAAACACCATCTCCCGTTTCCAATGCCTTACACAGCGCGGAACATCTCCCCATTTGATAAGTTGCCTCTGCATAATGCATCGTATCCGGCAATATGGCTCTTGCATCCGCGGTACGCACTTCATAATCCGGAATGATCGTCACAAAACGAAAACGCTCATGCACTTGAAAATGTGCTGTGATTGGTTCTTCTTCATCGATAAAGGAAGCACATAAATTTCCATAAAGAGCCGGTGCCACATTATCCGGATGATGTTCTAACAACAAACAAATCCGTAACAACGCTTCTTTTGAAAGTGTTTGTCCGCTATAAGCAGCTCCAGCCAAGACGCCAGCAACGATACAGGAAGCGCTGCTGCCAAGCCCTCTGGCTACCGGAACCGGTGTTTGAATATCTAAATGAATACCTTTGGGTTCCTCCACACCAAGCGCTTCAAGCGCAGTGAAAAAAGATTGTAGCACTAAATTATCTTTGTTTTGAAACTCCTTCGGACATCCGCTGATCGTTATTCCCTCTTCAGGAAAAGAAAAGGAGAATATACCTTCATAAGCAAGCGCTAAGCCTAAGCAATCATATCCCACACCGAGATTGGCACTCGTTGCTGGTACATGAACGCGGATCATTTTAACAGCTCCTTTGCTTTTTCACAGACGTAAGCTTCCATCTCTTCACAATCAATCACCGTATCAAAACGTACCGGAAGATCCTTCAACGCATAAAGCCCTTGAGGAATCGGCGTATGACTGATCTTAGAAAGCTGTTCCATACATGTAAAATCATCCTCAGCGACCGGTTGTTGCAAAGCGCGCAATACATCACGTGTAAATTTATAAGGAGAGGCAGTTGATAAAAGAATCGTTATTTCCTTTTGTTCATATTGATGCAGTACATAGGAACCAACTGCTGTATGCGGATCCATCACATAGCCCGTTTCTTCAAAGACGCGATGGATCTCTTGGAAGGTTTGCTCATTGTCGCAATGTCCGCTAATAAAGATCTGCTGGATCTTCGCTAACGTCTCTTCATCCACCTGATAACGTCCTGTCTTAGCAAGTTCTTTCATCCATCCCTGCACCTTTTCACTATCTTTTCCACATAAATAATACAGCATGCGCTCCAGATTGGAAGAAATCAAGATATCCATGCTTGGCGAAATCGTCGTATGGAAAGGACGATTGCGATCATAGATACCCGTTTTCAAGAAATCATCCAACACTTTATTTTCATTAGATGCCACGATGAGCTGATGAATCGGCAATCCCATCAGTTTAGCATAATAACCTGCCAATACATTACCGAAGTTTCCTGTCGGGACACAGAAATTGACCGACTCTCCGATCGTGATCTTTCCTTGATCTGCCAACTGTTGATAAGCAGAAAAATAATAGACGATCTGCGGAATCAAACGACCGATATTGATGGAATTGGCACTAGACAATACGATGTTTTCTTCATCCTTTAATTTCTTGGCTCCTACGCTTTTAAACACCTGTTTCACATTGCTTTGCGCATCGTCAAAATTTCCGTTGATCGCACAGACACTCACGTTCTTTCCTTGTTGCGTCACCATCTGCAATCGTTGAATATCACTTACTTTTCCCTGTGGATAGAAGACGAGGATCGCAATCCGATCGGCATCTTGAAAACCGCTGAGCGCAGCTTTTCCAGTATCACCGCTGGTTGCCGTGATGATCATCACCTTTTGATCTTTTCCCTTTAAAGCTTTTGACATCAGCTGCGGTAACATACATAATGCCACATCTTTAAAAGCACTGGTTGGTCCATGAAATAATTCTAAAACTGCCTGATCTCCCGCAAAGGTTAGCGGCGTGATCAGCGGCGTATCAAAATGATCTCCATAGGCTGCCTGTGCACATTCCGCTAACTCTTCTGCGGTATAATCCCAAAGCAGCTTTTGAAACAGTTCCTGTACCATTTCCTTATATTCAAGCTTCAAAAACGAAGGTAGATCAATCTGGATCTGATCCAGATCATCCCAAACGAACAAACCGCCGTCTTTAGCAATCCCCTGCAGGATCGCCTCTTTCGGCGCACAGTGTTCATTTCCTCGTGTGCTATGATAATATGGTCGATTTTCCATGTAAATACCCCTTTCATTTCTCGTTGCAATTTAATAATACCTATGATACAATGTATGCAATTTAAATACAAGTGTTTTCAAAATAAAAACACTTTTTTTGGAGGATATATCGATATGAGAATCGCAATACTAGGTTTTGGAACAGTAGGAAAAGGAATCTATGACATCATAGAACGAAAAGATACAAAAGATACGGCGCAGCTAGAAGTGGCGTATATTTTTATTCGCAAAGGAAAAGAAAAGACGTTAGCGATCATGGAAGATGATTATGAAGCGATCTTGCAGGATCCTTCCTGTTCCTGCATCGTAGAAGTCATGGGTGGTATCGAACCAGCACATACGTATATCTTAAAAGCATTAGAAGCTGGAAAACATGTAGTCACCGCTAATAAAGCGGTCGTCGCCGCTCATTATAAAGAATTCATGGAAACGGCAAATGCCCATCATGTCCAGTTTCGTTTTGAAGCGAGCTGTGCAGGTGGAATTCCTTGGATCCATTCTCTATCGCAAGCAAAACGCATCGATACGATCAAAGAAGTCAGCGGTATTTTTAATGGAACCAGCAATTACATCATCGATCAGATGGTCAAAAAAGAACTGGATTTCGACGTTGCTTTAAAACAAGCGCAGGATGCAGGGTATGCGGAAGCAGATCCGAGCGCAGATATTGATGGCATCGATACGGCAAACAAAGCCGTAATCTCCACTTCGCTCGCCTTTGACATCGTATGTACAAGGGATTTCCCAACTAGTGGGATTCGCAATTTACAAAAGCGCGATCTCGATTATTTTCAACAGATGGGCTATTCCCTTCGTCTAATGATGCTTGCCAATTGCCAAGATGATCGCTATGCTTGCGTCGTAGAACCAATGTTAGTCGATAAACATTCTTTAGAAGCAAACGTTCCTGACAATTACAATTTGACTTCTTTGTCAGGGGATGCTCTAGGGACTTTGAAATTTTATGGACAAGGGGCCGGTTCCCTGCCAACGGGATCTGCAATCATCGCCGATTTGATCGCCATCGTTCATGGAGAACAAAGAGATGAGATCAACATACAATCGAAAACATATGATCCTTCATTGTTACGTGGCGATTATATCATACGAGATGCAAATGCATATCATCGATATGAACAAATGGATCCGGTGCAAATGCATGCTCGCTATCATGCGATCTTAACAAAAGATCCAAGTGCATTATTGGTTCGAATGGGAAAAAGGGGAGAGTAAATCATGATCAAAATAACAAAATTCGGGGGTTCTTCATTAGCAAACGCACAACAGTTTCAAAAGGTCAAACATATTATAGAAAGTGATCCGGGTAGACGTTTTGTCGTCGTGAGTGCCGTCGGACGCGCGAACAAGCATGACAACAAAGTGACCGACCTGCTTTATTTGTGTCATGCCCACATGCAATATCATGTGGACTGTTCCAATGTATATCAGATGATCCGCGATCGCTACGTACAAATTCGCGACGATCTGCATCTGAAATTTCCAATCGAGCGTGAATTGGACGCTTTATGGAATCAGATCAAAACATCGATTTCCCTTGATGAATTGGTCAGCCGTGGTGAATATCTCACAGCGCGATTGATGGCCGAATATCTGGGATATGCTTTTGTCGATGCGAAAGATGTCATTCGCTTTCGCTATGACGGAGCGATCGATTACGACTTTTGTGAAAAGAGCTTACAGCGCGTTGCGCGTAACAATCAGCCTTTCGTCATGCCGGGATTTTACGGCAGCGCTCCAGATGGTCGCATCCGCGTCATGACACGTGGAGGCAGTGATATCACTGGATCGATCTTAGCAAAGTGCTTGCATGCCGATCTCTATGAAAACTGGACCGACGTTTCCGGTTTCTTGATGGCAGATCCAAGGATCGTTCGCAATCCACGTCCGATCCGTAAGATCACCTATGGAGAACTTCGCGAACTGTCCTATATGGGAGCCAGCGTCCTGCATGAAGATGCGATCTTCCCAATTCGCGAAAGCAACATTCCTATCAACATTCTCAACACGAATGAACCGGAGAATCCCGGTACGATCATTCTCAACGAAGTAAATGATGATACCAAAGAAGATGCGATCATCACCGGTATTGCCGGAAAAAAAGACTTTACAGCGATCGGTATCTATAAAAACCACATGTCCGATGCCGTAGGAACCGTCCGCAAAGCACTTTCGGTATTTGAACGTTATCGGATATCCATTGAACATATTCCTAGTGGCATCGATTCTTTCAGCATCGTCGTTGCTACGAAAGATATCAAAGATATCATCTATGATGTCTTAAATGACATTCGTAAAGAAATTGAGCCGGATCAGATCAAAGTATCTGATGAAATTGCATTGATCTCAACCGTAGGCCGTCATATGAGCGCCCATCCTGGTATCAGTGGCCGATTATTTGCCGCAATCGGAAAAAACAATATCAATATACGTATGATCGCTCAAGGCAGCGATGAGATCAACATCATCGTCGGGGTAGAAAACAAAGATTTTGAAAAGACGATTTCCGTCATTTATCATGACTTTATTCAAGGGGAGGAATTACAATGAAAACTTATCGGATCGCTATTCTCGGAGCAACAGGCGCTGTTGGCAGAGAAATGTTAAAAGTACTGGAAGAACGAAATCTGCCAATTGCCTCATTAAGGCTGCTTGCCAGCAAACGAAGTGCTGGTAAGACCCTTCTGTTTAAAGGAAAGGAAACCACGATCGAAGAGGCAAATGAAGATAGCTTTGACGATCTGGATATCGTTTTGGGTGCTGCTGAAAATGACATTGCCAAACGATTCTTGCCGATTGCCGCTAAAAAGGGCGCTGTCGTCATCGATAACAGCAGCGCATATCGTTTGGATGCCGATGTACCTCTGGTCGTACCGGAAGTCAATCCACAAGATGCCTTTGAACATCATGGCATCATTGCCAATCCAAACTGTGCAACCATCATCGCTCTGGTTGCCTTACAGCCACTGCATCAGGCGTTTGGTGCGAAACGCATGATCGTATCCACCTATCAGGCTGTCAGTGGTGCTGGAGTAGGTGGAATTGCCGAATTAAATACACAGATGAAAGAGATGGTTAATCAGAAAACAATTTCAGCACCTAAAACATTTCAGCATCAGATCGTCTGCAATTTAATCCCACAGATCGGCAGCTTCAATGAAGAAGGCTATTCAAGCGAAGAGATGAAGATGCAAAATGAAGGGCGCAAGATCTTGCATGTCGATGATCTTTTGGTTAACTGTACCTGTGTACGCGTACCGGTGATCCGTTCTCATTCAGAAAGCATTACCGTCACTTTCGAAAAAGAAGTTGATGTTGCCAAAGCAAAAGAAGTATTGAGCCAAGCAGAAGGTGTTCGTTTGGTAGACGATCCAGTAAACGCTGTCTATCCGATGCCATTAGATACCAGTGATCAGGATCTCGTCTTTGTCGGTCGTATCCGTAAAGATATCTCTGATCCTAGCAATCATTCCCTTACCTTCTGGTGCTGTGGTGATCAAATTCGAAAAGGTGCCGCAACAAATGCTGTACAGATTGCCCAACTATTGATCAAATCATTCACTGAGTGTTAACCTGTGTGAGCAATTGCTCGCACAGGTTTTTTCTTTCCTCATTAACTTAATCACGCAAGAGGAACATGTATTCCTATCAACATAAAAATCTAACAGAACTTTTACCTTTTCTTCATCTTTTGCTGATATGAATATGTTTTAATAAAACCGAGGTGTTAAAATGAAGCGTATCTTAATAATTGATGACAACGAAGATATTCGTAAGATCATCGGCTATGATCTTCTGAAAGCGGGATTTGATGTAGATGATGCTATGGATGCAGAGAGCGGCTACCAAAAGATCATGCAAGAAAAACACTATGATTTGATCATCATTGACTGGATGTTGCCTAACATGAGCGGTATTGAATTCGTACGGCTGCTGCGCCACAAACAGGTTCGCAGCTTCTTGTTCATGTTGACCGCAAAAGATGGAATTAACGACTTAGAAGAAGCCTTTGCAGCTGGTGTCGATGATTATATGCGCAAACCTTTTTCTCCAAAAGAGCTGGAAATACGCATTCGCTATCATCTGCAATCATGTTCTTCAATAACCAGTCAGCATACGCTATCCTATGGTGATCTGTTCATGGAAATGAACAACCGTCACATACGCATAAACGATCATTTGATCTCTTTGACTCGAAAAGAGTTTGACATGCTTGCTTTATTCATGACACATCCTGATACGGTATTGTCGCGCAATCAGATCCTAAATGAATTATGGGGATATGATTACGAAGGAGATACACGAATCGTCGATGTCCACACATTCAAGCTGCGTGCAAAGCTGAGAGAAAGCAACGTACAGATCTCCTCCTCAAGAGGCATCGGCTATCTGTTAGAAAAGAAGAACACTTGTTAATCGAGTAGGAGAAAATAAATAAAAGCTTATTTATTTTCGACCTCTCACACCAC
>CBCTZR010000008.1:0-41480 GCA_965151435.1 uncultured Merdibacter sp.
CAAAAAAAGCAACAATCCTCTTGTTTTGTAAGAGTAATTGCCACTTTTCTTTTTTTGCATTTTAAAGTGGAAATTTCAAACGATTCAGAAACAGGATAATATACACATTGAACAAACGATCTACGCATACATACCCTGTGACCTTAGAAGATTTAAAAGATGATTAGGACCATAAGAAAAGAGATGCGTTCTACTGCAAATGCAGCGGAATTCATCTCTTTTTGTTCGCATCACCCACACGATAATTTAAAGGCGTACCTTCAAATACCCACACGATAAATTAAATTACCCTAAAATTATGCTTCCATAATGGCTTCAATTTCTTGATAAGTTTTTAATGGATCAGCGCTCTTTGTGATTGAACGACCTACAACGATATGATCACAGCCCTGCTCTTTGGCATACGCAGGTGTTGCGACACGTTTTTGATCATCCTTGGAATCATCTGCCAAACGAATACCTGGTGTTACCGTTAAGAAATCCTCGCCACAAGCCTCATGAATCGCACGTGCCTCATGAACAGAACATACAACACCGTCTAATCCGGCTTCTTTAGCATTTTTAGCATATTTGATGACACAATCAATCACTTCGCCAGGAATGCCGAGTTCATCATTCATCGCTTCTTTTGATGTAGAAGTTAACTGCGTTACACCAATACACAGCGGACGTTTTCCATTCACTGCACCTTCTTCCAGACCTTCAATCGCCGCTTTCATCATAGCGATACCTCCGGCACAGTGTAGATTGACGATGTCCACATCCAATTTAGCTAAATTCTTCATTGCCTGCTTTACCGTATTTGGAATATCATGCAGTTTAAGATCTAAAAAGATATGATGTCCCATCTTTCTGATTTCTGAAACGATATTCAAACCAAAAGCATATGTCAATTCCATACCGATCTTGACATAGATCGGCTCATCGAATTTTGATAAAAAGGCAAATAAATCTTCCCGATTTGAGAAATCCAGGGCAACTATAGTTTTTTCGTTCATTTTTGAAAACTCCTTCCGATTGCTTCTCTTACTGAATGTATCCCATATTTTTCCAATACGTTTGGCAGTTCTTCAATGATCTTAACGCAACAATATGGATCGACGAAATTTTGCGCACCAACTTCTACTGCACTTGCCCCTGCATACAAGAATTCCAAAACATCTTCTGCACAGGTGATGCCGCCAACGCCGATGATCGGTACAGATACAGCTTGTGCGACCTGATAAACCATGCGGATCGCAACCGGTTTGATTGCCGGACCGCTTAAACCTCCGGTGATATTTGCTAAAATTGGTTTTCCTGTACGAAGATCCAAACGCATACCCATCAATGTATTGATCAATACGATACCATCTGCTCCGGCAGCTTCCACTGCTTTTGCAATCGCGACAATATCTGTCACATTTGGACTTAATTTTACATACACCGGTTTTTTTGCTGCAGCTTTAACCATTCTTGTCACATGTGCCGCTAAGTCTGGAGTCGTTCCCAAACCGATACCGCCATGCTTGACATTCGGGCAGCTGATGTTCAATTCAAATGCCTTTACGACTGGAGAAGCATTTAATTTTTTGACAACCTCAACATATTCTTCTTCACTCGCTCCCGCTACATTTGCAATGATCTCGGTATCGAATTGAGCGAGCCATGGTAATTCTTTTTCCATGATGACATCAACGCCAGGATTTTGTAATCCGATCGCATTCAACATCCCCATCGGCGTTTCTGCGACACGCGGCGTAGGGTTTCCTAAGCGTTTGTGCGGAGTCGCACTCTTAATAGCAATTCCGCCCAATCGGCTCAGATCATATAATTCAGCAAATTCTCTGCCAAATCCAAAACATCCGCTAGCAGGAATGATGGGATTCTTCAAGTTCAATCCAGGCAGTTTTACTGTTAGATCCATTCAAACGCCACCTTCCCTAATGGGAACACAGGTCCCTCTTTGCAGATACGATGATACAGATCTGCTTCTTTTTTATCTTTTGCCACACAAGCCATACATGCGCCAATACCACATGCCATGCGGCTTTCAAAGCTTACATAACCTCGCTGATAACGATCTTCTACCGCTTTTAACATCGGTACCGGTCCACAACTGCATACAAAATCCGTCGTGATCTTTGCCGCATCAATCGCATCCATGACCGTTCCTTTTACGCCGTAGCTACCATCCATCGTCGCAATCTCTACACGACATCCTAAGCGTTTAAATGCATCTTCATAAAAGACAGAAGCTTTATCATTAAATCCCAAAACGACACTTACCTGTGCATTTTCAGCTCGATAGCGTTTTGCTAATTCATAGAGAGGCGGCACGCCAACCCCACCGCCGATCAATAATACTTCCGCTTCTTCTTTCTCAATCGGATAGCCATGTCCCAAAGGTCCAAACACATCCAATTGATCTCCGGCATGCAGTTTACTTAACGCTTTTGTTCCATCTCCGACCACTTTGTAGATCATGACAAAGTGCTGATCATCAACAACTTCACAAATCGAGATCGGACGACGCAGAAAGTAGGAATCAATTGCCAAATTGACAAATTGTCCCGGTTGCATCTGCTGTGCAGCTTTTGCTTTTACCAAAATGCGATAAGTATCTTTTGCGATTTCCTCATTTTCTAAAATTTGTGCGATTTCTCGTTCCATAGATCAATGCTCCAATTCATTCATGCTGATGGTCGTATAACTCATCGATTCCACAACGCGTAAAATCGCATAAGCCGTATCGAGTGAAGTAAAGCAGCTGATGCTGTTTTCTGCCGATACGCGTCGGATCAAGAATCCATCTTTTGATGTCGTCTTATGAGAGCTTTCCATCGTATTGATCACATAATTGATGCGCCCCATACGGATGAGATTCAAAATGTTTTTATCTGGATTTTCACTGATTTTGATCGCATCATGCACATAGATTCCATGCTCACGCAAATACTTCGCGGTACCGTTGGTCGCATAGATGCCATAACCGCAATCAAAGAATCGTTTTGCGATATGATAAGCTTCTTCCTTATCTTGGTTGGCAACCGTGATCAACACATTGCCTTGCATCGGAACTTTCACCCCGCTGGCAATCAAAGCCTTATGCAATGCTTTCTCTAATGTCACATCCCCACCGAGTGCTTCACCTGTCGATTTCATCTCTGGGCCTAAGGTCGTATCAACGCTACGCAATTTAGCGAATGAGAAGACTGGTGCTTTGACAAAGACGCGGTTTTCTTCTTCCTTGACACAGTCTAACGGATATCCTTGTTCTTCCAAAGAATGGCCCAATACACACATCGTAGCGATATGTGACATCGGTACACTGGTGATCTTGCTTAAGAATGGAACGGTACGGGAACTGCGTGGATTTACTTCCAAGACATAGACATTCTCATCTTTATCAACGATAAACTGGATATTGTACAAACCGATGAAATGGAATCCTTTTCCGATACGTATCGCATAATCTGCAATCGTCTCTTTGATCTTCTGTGATAGCGTTGGTGCCGGATAGACAGAGAAGGAATCGCCCGAGTGTACGCCAGCTCGTTCGATATGTTCCATGATACCAGGAATGAAAACGTGCTCTCCATCCGCAATCGCATCAATTTCACATTCTTTTCCTACGATGTATTTATCGACCAAGATCGGTGCATCATGCGAAATCTCTTTTACCGCCGTTGCCATATAGACACGCAAATCATCATCATTATGAACGATTTCCATCGCACGACCACCCAATACGTAAGATGGGCGCACCAAGACAGGATAGCCGATGCGGTTAGCAATCTTCACAGCTTCTTCTACTTCTACAGCCGTTTCACCTTTTGGCTGAGGAATATCAAGTTTGTGCAGCATTTCTTCAAATTCATGACGATCTTCTGCACGATCGATGTCCTCTAAGCTCGTACCTAAGATTTTTACTCCGCGATCGACTAACTTATCCGCCAAATTGATCGCAGTCTGTCCGCCAAATTGAACGATGACGCCTAACGGTTGTTCCAAATCAACAATATGCATGACATCTTCAATTGTCAACGGTTCAAAATAGAGCTTGTCAGAGATAGAGAAATCCGTTGATACCGTCTCTGGATTATTATTGATGACAATTGCTTCATAACCAGCTTCACGCAACGTCATGACACAGTGGACAGTCGCATAGTCAAATTCAACACCTTGTCCGATGCGAATTGGACCGCTACCTAAAACGATGACCTTCTTGTGATCGCTTCTAATCGATTCATTTTCTTTTTCATACGTCGAATAATAGTAAGGTGTTGCACTTTCAAATTCGGCTGCACAAGTGTCCACCATCTTATAAACTGGAATGATACCATTTGCTTTTCGTAATTCATACACTTCACGCTCACTCATCTTCCATTCGCGAGCGATATAGGAATCCGCAAATCCGTTTCGTTTGATCTCATACAGCACCGACAGATCTTTTGGATGTTCCTTCATTTCTTTCTCAAGAGCCAGAATATGTTTGAATTTATCCAAGAAGAAATGATCGATCATCGTAATTTCATGAATGCGATCTTGATCAGCACCCCTTCGCAACAGCTCAGCGATCGTAAACATGCGTAAATCATCTTTGATCGCAACACGCTCCCACAATTCTTCATCGCTTAAAGCTGCGATCTCTTTATTTTCGATGTGATCACACTTCATCTCTAAAGAACGTACTGCTTTCAAAAAGCTTTCTTCGAAGTTCCGTCCGATGGACATAACTTCACCGGTCGCTTTCATCTGTGTGCCTAAACGACGATCAGCACTTGGAAATTTGTCAAATGGGAAGCGAGCCAATTTCGTTACGATGTAATCAAGCGCAGGTTCAAAACATGCATAGCTTGTTTTTGTAATTGGGTTGATGATCTCATCCAATGTCATTCCTATCGCAATTTTTGCCGCTAATTTTGCAATCGGATATCCGGTTGCTTTTGAAGCAAGCGCAGAAGAACGGGAAACACGAGGATTTACCTCAATGACATAGTATTTAAAGGAATTTGGATCAAGTGCTAGCTGCACGTTGCAGCCACCGCAAATTTTCAAGGCGCGGATGATCTTCAAACTGGCATTACGCAACATCTGATGTTCACGATCACTGAGCGTCTGTACAGGAGCAACAACCATAGAATCTCCTGTATGGATACCCACCGGATCGATATTTTCCATGTTGCAGACAACGATGGCATTATCGTTGGCATCGCGCATGACTTCGTATTCGATTTCCTTGAAACCGGCGATGCTACGTTCGATCAAACATTGATGAACTGGTGAAATTTTTAGACCGTTTGCAGCAATCGAGCGTAGTTCTTCTTCATTATCGGCAAATCCTCCGCCGGTACCACCCAGTGTATAAGCCGGGCGTACAACAAGAGGATACCCAATCGTATTCGCAAATTGTACTGCTTCCTCCACCGTATGAACGATATCACTTTCTGGAACTGGTTCATGGATCTCATTCATCAGATCACGAAAGAGCTCGCGGTCTTCCGCTTTATTGATCGCTTCCAGATCAGTACCTAAGATCTCTACGCCGTATTCTTCCAAAATACCAGAGTTTGCTAATTCCACAACTAGATTCAGACCCGTCTGTCCACCTAGTGATCCTAGAACAGCATCTGGACGCTCTTTGTAAATGATGCGGCTTGCAAAATCAAGCGTCAACGGTTCAATATAAACACGATCCGCAATCGCCGTATCCGTCATGATCGTTGCCGGGTTAGAGTTGATCAAAACAACCTCATATCCCTCTTCACGTAAAGACTGACAAGCCTGGCTGCCGGCATAATCAAACTCCGCTGCCTGTCCGATAACGATCGGTCCAGAACCGATCACCAAAATCTTATGTATATCTTTGCGTTTTGCCATCGTTACTTTGCCTCCTTTTCCATCATTTCCATGAACTGATCAAACAGATAATTGCTATCTTCCGGTCCTGGAGATGCTTCTGGGTGATACTGTACACTGAAAATCGGATACTTCGTATGCCGTACACCTTCCACACTCTTATCATTCAATGCCTGATGCGTCATGATCAGATCCGTTCCTTCCAAAGAGGATGCCTCTACCGCAAAACCATGGTTCTGTGAAGTCATCTCAACTTTACCAGTAGCCAAATTGACAACAGGATGATTGCATCCACGATGACCAAATTTTAATTTCGTTGTATTCGCTCCGCTTGCTAAAGAAATCAGCTGATGCCCCAAGCAAATACCAAAGATCACAACATGTCCCATTAATTGACGAATCGTCTCGATTGCGACCGTCACATCCTTTGGATCGCCAGGTCCATTGCTTAACATGACACCATCCGGTTTCATGGCCAAGATCGTTTTCGCATCCGTATCATAAGGAACGACCGTTAAATCACAGTTGCGGCGGGAAAGCTCACGGATAATTCCATTTTTAGCTCCAAAATCAATCAAAACGACACGTTTTCCTCGATTCGGGATCGGAAATGCGTTTTTTGTTGAAACCTGCGCAACCTGATCATGCATTAATTCCGTATTGCGTAATTCTTCCACGATCTTCTCAACATCTGCATCCGCATCTGCCATGATCGCACGCATTGTACCACTGGTGCGTAGCTTTCGAGTAATTGAACGCGTATCCACACCCTCAATACCAGGAATGCCTTTTTGCTTCAAAAATTCATCTAAAGTGTAATCACTGCGGAAGTTGCTTGGTTTTTCACAGTTTTCTCTTACTACGAAACCAAATACGGCTGGTGCCAAGCTTTCAAAATCATCACAATTGATACCATAATTTCCAATCATCGGGTATGTCATCATAACGATCTGTCCGCAATAGGAAAGATCACTGAGCACTTCCTGATAACCACTCATTCCTGTATTGAATACCAATTCACCCATTCGATATTGATCGGCACCAAAGCCTTCACCTTCATAGACGCTACCATCTTCCAAAATCAGTAAACGCTTCATTCTTTACCCTCCTCATATACGATTATTCCGTCAACGATTGTCTTTTTAATTCTTCCCTTGACACTCCATCCATGAAATGGCGTGTTCTTCCCTTTGGAATAAAAACGATGACGGTTAATGATATATCTCTCATTGAGATCTACTAAAATCATATCACTGGCATAGCCTTCTTTTAACATACCTTTATGCTTTAATCCAAATCGCTTGGCCGGTGCTTCACTCATCCAATAAACAAGCTGGGATAATGTGATCTCTCCTGTACAGACCAGACGGCTGTACAACAGTGAAAACGCAGTTTCTAATGAAACGATTCCAAATGGAGCTTTGTCCATCGGCCTCTGTTTTTCTTCTTCACTGTGTGGCGCATGATCGTTAGCAATCAAAGTAAGCGCACCACTCTTTAATCCATTAATCAAAGCTAATCGATCGTTTTCTGTACGTAGAGGTGGATTCATCTTCCAATTTGGACCAACCACATCTTCATCATTTAACAGCAGATGATGCACAGTGACTTCTCCGCTCACATCACAGCCTTTTCTTTTGTATTCACCTAACAACTGTACACTTTCTTTACAAGAAACATGACAACAATGATAATGTGCTCCTGTTTCCTGAACCAATTGAAGATCACGCTCCAGCTGTTTCCATTCACATTCACTTGGTATACCGATCCAGTGGCGTTCCAGAGCCTCGCTTCCTTCATGGACACAAGCTCCCTCTTTTCGATAACGCATATCTTCTGTGTGCGCCACGATCATCGTTCCCAGCTCATGGCTTTTTTTCATTGCTTCTCGCATGATTGCCTCATCCTGCACGCCGACACCATCATCACTGAATGCATGAATGCCCATTTCATCAAATGCTTTCATGTCAACGATAGCTTTTCCTGCTTCCTGTTTTGTGATCGTTGCATAAGGGATCACATGTACATGCGCATTTTGTTCGATCAATTCTTGATATTGTTTCATCGTTTCTACATTATCCGGATATGGGATGACGTTAGGCATTGCAAAGATGGTCGTAAAGCCTCCAGCTGCCGCTGCCATTGTTCCAGTATCGATTGTTTCCTTATATTCATTTCCTGGTTCGCGCAGATGGACGTGGACATCGATCAATCCCGGTAGCACGGTATATCCCTGCCCATCAATGATCTCCACATTGGGTTCATTAATCTGCGTAGCAATCTGGATGATCTGCTCTTGATCGAATAAGATTTCTTTTTCCACTAATCGACCGTTCTCTAATAGTTTGATATTTTTTAGAAGTTTCATGACAAGATCTCCTTAAAATTGTGCTCCGAAGGCACGTTTTACAACCGCCTTGCGGACAAGGACACCATTGCTCATCTGTTTGAAGATACGACTATTTTTAGCTTCAACCAGTGCTGTATCAATTTCAACATTACGATTGACCGGAGCCGGATGCATAATGATCGCATGCGACTTCATCCTTGCTGCACGTTCTTTGGTCAAACCATATTGATGCAGGTATTCTTCTTTGCTCATCTGCATTGTCGCTTGATGACGTTCATGCTGAATTCGAAGCATCATGACAACATCTGCCGATTCGATAGCTTCATCGATATCCACATATGGATAGCCTTCACGTTGCCATTCTTTTGGACCGCTGAAAACACAACTTCCGCCTAGTAATTCCATTGCTTCCTTATTGCTCGCAGCTACACGAGAATGTGAAATATCACCAATGATCGCCATACGCACATCTTTAATCGTTCCAAACTCCTGATAGATGGTCAACAAATCCAATAAACACTGCGTAGGATGATTTCCTGCTCCATCTCCGGCATTGATCACCGGAATTGATATGCTTTCCAGTTCCTTGAAGTATTCATCCAAAGGATGACGAATCACCACCGCATCATAACCGATGCTCTCAAACGTCTTTACCGTATCGTATAAACTTTCTCCTTTTTCAACACTGCTTCCTTGTGCACTAAAATTTTCTACCATACATCCCAGTTGATGTTCCGCAGAAGCAAAGGAAAAATGGGTACGGGTGCTAGGCTCAAAAAAAAGATTAGCAATCAATTTCCTTTCCGGTAATTGCCAATCTTTGTGAGAAACACCAAAAAGCTGCGCATCCTTCACAATGCCCATCAGTTCATCTTTCGATAAATCGCGAATTCGTAACAGACTGTTTTGGTTCATACGTTTTCCTCCTATGTCGATTTCAAGAAAAAAGGTCACTTTTTCCGCACAAAAAAGGACCTTGCTATAATATAAGGGCTCAGATTTCGCCTTCATAACCTCTCTGGATTATGTTAAAGGACCTTTTTTCTACTCCTATTTTAACATAACACTAAAATATTACAAGTGGTCGACCCAAAAATATCATTTTTGAAAGATCATCAAACGAACCACTGCCTCAAAAAGTGCTGAATGCTTTCAATATTATGATAATTACATGGAATTCGATAAAAATACTTTTCCTCCAAATAGGAAAACCGTAGCCAACAGCATAGATAAGAATTATTCACCATATAGCATGCTTGTAAATCAGCAGGCATCTCACGAGCGCGAAGAGAACGGACCCAAGGCAGATGAAGATCCGAAATCAGCTGAAGTAACTGTACTTTCACTTCTTCCCAGTGCTCCATTCCAAAACAAGAAAAGGACATTGTCTTGCCTATCTGCCCTTGCACATAAGCCTGACAATATTGTAGCTGATGCTGCCGGCGTTTCATTGTACCCTCGATCTGTTTTTTTCGCATCGTTTCATACAGTTCTTCAATCTTCTTTTCATCCAGTCGCACATCTTGACGATATGCTTGATGAATATAATAGAGATCGCGAGCATCGCTCAGCGCATTGTGATTGACATCCCCAAATACGCGATAGACCTGTTTCAGCGATTCCAGAGAATGCGTTTTTTGAAAGACTGCACCCTTCCATGTCACACGAGACGATAATAATGTCTGCAGATCGATGATCTCTTGAAAACGATACGCACTGTCATGATGATAAAAAACTGCATTGGCACACAAGGTACGACTATCATCCGGTCCAAAGCTATAAAACTTCACATTGAAATCTTCATCATAAAAGCGTAGCCATTCAAACAAACGGTCCATCACGATTGGAAATATTTCTGACTTACGAATATCCACATCTTTCAGATGCGTAATCCTTCGTACATGAGGGGATAACCTTTGAAAGCCGGCAGGTCGTATCAATGCATAAAACGTATCCATAAGCCGAAACTGCTCATCGCACAGTACTACACCGATTGCAATGACCTGCTGCATGAATTTTCCATGCATCCTCACTGCATCAAATTCATTATCAAGATACACATGTAACATAGCATCATCCCTTAAACGCTTCTATGATAACAGAAAAACGTAATTCTGCCTATGAAATTCCCGTTTCATCCTTCTTTTTTGTAAAACGCAAACGATAGGAACAACGCTGACACAACGGCGAAAGCATTTTTCCCTTCCGCATCTCCTCTTGTAAAGCTAACGTATGTGGTTTCTCTAAGATCGTCTCAAGAGATTCCGTCCATATATTCCCTAATACTTCTCCTCCATGCGCATCCAGACAGCATGGCACCACATCCCCACTGCTTAAAATGGCAATCATATCCAACAAGCCATGACAGCGTCCTTGGTCGCTGAGAAAAGGATCTTGCAAAGAAGGCCAAACAAAGGCGGAATCAAAGCTTAAATAACGTTGAGACGCTAAAGAAATGCTTCCTTCGAATCGTTTGGGAAGCGGTTGTCCATAATGCAGACAAATTTCTTTTAACAGACGAAGCGTCTTTGGATCCTCTTCATTCTTCACTTGCCATAAGCGATATGAGATATAACTCTTTTCTGCCAACAGATCACCACAGGTAAGCACATCCTGTAAATAAGTGCTCGCAAAAACGGAAGGCTGTTCCCAAAATGAATGCACAGAGATATTGATCTGGCGAGGAGGAAAGCGCTGCAGTAATGTCAAACGCTGCTTTAACAGCGTTCCATTTGTCGTCAGCTGAACATGCATTCCTGCTTCATGACACATTTCTAAAATGGCATCTAGCTGAGGATGCATCAGAGGTTCTCCTAGCACATGAAGATATAGATAAGAAGTATAAAAACGCACCTGTGACAAGATCTGCGCAAATTGTTCTTTTTGTAAGCGCCTTGGTTCTTCATTATGATAGGTACAAAAGGAACAGGAAAGATTACAAGTGTTGCAGATTTCTACATAGATGCGTTTGAATTTCATACTATCACCAACGTTATCTTATCATATCTAACGTTCCGTATGAAACCACTTTGCAAATTCATTGATCAAAACAATGCTAGCGCTGAGACCAAAGACAACACACCAGCTCTCTAGATCTAAAGTGACCGTGTGTAACAATAGCTGCGGAAAAGGTAAGGAACAGACAAGAATCTGTAAAGCGATTCCAAACGCAAAGGTCAACAACAGCCATCGATTTTGTAACAAATCCTTATGAAAGATCGAGTGTGAAAGCGAGTGAAGATTGAGCGCATGGAAAAGCTGAGCGATGGAAAGCACCATAAACGCCATCGTTTGGGCATGAGCGATATCTTTCGTCAATCCATATCGAAAAGCAACTAAAGTCATCGTCCCGATATACATGCCATTTAAAATGGTGAACAAACCCATACCATGGGCAAACAAACCTTCTGTTCGATCACGCGGAGGCTGATTCATCACGTCACGCTCTTTCGGATCGACCCCTAAAGCAAGTGCCGGAAAAGCATCAGTGACCAAATTGACCCATAAGATCTGTACAGGCGCCAAAGGAGAAGGAATGGCCGGTAATAATAAGATCGCTAAAAACAAGGTCATGATCTCACCGAGATTGCAGCTAAGCAAATATAATACCGCTTTCTGTATGTTCATATACAGATGTCTGCCCTCACTGACCGCGTCCATGATCGTCCCAAAACGGTCATCCGTTAAAATGATATCCGATGCTTGACGACAGACATCACTGCCTTTTCTCCCCATTGCAATACCGATATCAGCACGTTTTAAAGAAGGAGCGTCATTCACCCCGTCTCCACTCATCGAAACGATTGCTCCACTTTCTTTTAAAGCTTCTACAATTTTCACCTTATGTGCTGGCGTTACTCTAGCAAACACATGAATCTTTTTTATAATGGATCGTAATTGCGACGCATCCATTTCATCAAACTGCGTTCCAGTCAACACTTCATCTTCGGATTGGGCAATGCCTAAGGAACGAGCGATCGCTAAAGCTGTCAAAGGATGATCACCCGTGATCATCACCACATCGATCCCTGCTCGTTTTGCTAGATCCACGCTTTCTTTCGCATCTTCACGTAGTGGATCGATAAAAGCGACAAAACCGATAAATGTCAATTTTTCTTCTGTGAATGTTCCATCTTCCCTTCGTTTAGCAAATACCAGTACACGCTTCGCCTGCTTTGCAAGCTCGCTGACTGCCTGTTGAATACGCAAGCGATCGCTTGCCTGCATTCGTACAACTTCTCCATGCGTGCAATGATAGTTGCAACGAGGAAGCACTTGCTCTAAGGCACCTTTCACATACATCAAGGTTCCTTTTTTTGTCTGATAGACGACACTCATTCGCTTTCGAGTCGAATCAAACGGAATCTCATGGATGCAGTTGCAAGTTTGACGAAGTGTTTCAACAGCGATTCCTTGTTCTTGGGCATATTGCAATAAAGCAATCTCCATCGGTTCACCAACACATGTGTTCCCCAACTTTGCATGATTGCATAAGACTGCAGCTTCCAGAAGATCGCTGTTTGCTGTTCCAAAGGCACCATCCACATATACATCAGACACTTGCATTCGATTTTGCGTCAGCGTACCTGTCTTATCGCTACAGATCACGTTGACAGATCCTAAAGTCTCCACTGCATGTAAATGACGAACAATCGCATTTTTTTTGCTCATTGAAGTAACACCGAACGCCAAAACGATCGTGACGACCGCTGGCAGTCCTTCTGGAATTGCCGCTACTGCTAAGGAAATCGATAACAGCAACATCGCAAAGAGATCTCTTCCCTGGATCATGCCGATGAAAAACATCAACAAACAGATCAGCAATGAACCGATTCCCAACACTTTTGATAAAAATGCCAAACGTTGCTGCAATGGAGTTTTTTCATCGTTATGCTCATGCAATAGCGATGCGATCTGTCCCACTTCGCTCTGTTTTCCACAGCGAACAACAACTCCATACCCGTGGCCAGCTGCGACGATCGTCGACATAAACGCCATATTTTGCTGATCAGCGATCGGTACTTGATCTGTATACAGCAAAGTCGCATCTTTATCCACCAAATCGCTCTCTCCTGTCAGCATGCTCTCCTCACATCGCAAAGAAACGCTTTCTAACAAGCGAAGATCCGCTGGCACGATATTTCCTGCTTGTAAGAACACAAGATCACCCACGACGAGATCTTTCGCATCAATACTTTGATATTCTCCATCCCGTAACACCTGCGCTTGAGGTGAGGCCAATTGCTTCAATGCCTGCAAGGCCTGTTCGCTACGATATTGCTGCATCATACCGATCAATGCATTCAAAAGAATCACAAGCAGGATGATCAAAGCATCAATCATTTCTTTTAGTGCAAAAGAAACACATGTACCGCATAGCAAGATAATGATCATCGGATCTTTGAGTTGTTCTAAGAATAATTGAAACAGTGAAATCGTTTCGACTTCTTCAAATACATTCGCTCCAAACTGTGCGCGTCGTTGCTCGATTTCTTCTTTGCGCACACCGACATTCACATCCACTTTTAACTCTTTTAAGAGTTTATATGTAGGCATCTGATATGGCATATCCACCATCCTTTCAACAAAACCTATGCAGGAAAATAACGGATATGCCCGCTTTGCCAAAAGCAGACAAAAAAAGACGATTCTTTTTTGAATCGTCCCATCATTCCATCGTTCTTTTTACAGAACCTCTTTGATTTTATCAGCAATTGCCTGTGCATCAATTTCATATTTACGAAGCAATTCTTTAGGTTTTCCGCTCTCTCCATACTTATCCTGGACACCGATCTTAAAGATTCGACAGCCAAATCCCTTGTCAGCCAAAACATCACAAACAGCGCTTCCCAAACCGCCAACAACCGTATGTTCTTCAGCAGTGATGATCACATCATGGGTCTTTGCTGTTTCAATGATCAGTTCTTCATCAATTGGCTTGATCGTATGGATATTGATGACAGTTGGCTGAAAATCTAAAAGATCACAAGCTTTCAGTGCCTCTTGTACCATCAATCCTGTCGCAAGGATTGCAACTTTGCTTCCTTTTCGCAGTGTTACACCTTTTCCAAGGGTAAACACATAAGTTTCATCAAAGACATCTTCCACTTCTGAACGGCCCAACCGGACATAGCATGGACCATCCACTTTTGCAACAGCACGAATCGCCTGCAACGTTTCAGCGGCATCGCAAGGCTGTACGATCGTCATCCCTGGGATCGTACGCATTAACGTGATATCTTCGATACACTGATGGCTCGCACCATCTTCCCCAACGCTTAAACCGGCATGTGATGCACAGATTTTCACGTTCAGATGCGTATAACCGATCGTATTACGAATCTGTTCATAAACACGACCGGAAGCAAACATGGCAAAACTGGATGCGAATGCAATTTTTCCACTTGCCGCAAAACCGGCAGCGACGTCCATCATATTCGCTTCTGCAATCCCCATGTCAAAATGGCGGTCCGGACAAACCTTTTTAGCTTCAATCGTCTTCGTACTACCCGCTAGATCGGCGTCAAACACAACGATACGCTCATCTTCCTGCACTAACTGTGCCAACGCTTTTCCGTATGCAATTCTTGTTGCACATTTACTCATGTTCATATCCTCCCAGCTCTTTCATTGCTTGCTCGTATTGCTCATCATTCGGTGCAACACCATGCCATCCGGCCTGATTTTCCATAAAAGATACACCCAAGCCTTTCACTGTGATTGCAATGATCGCTGTCGGCATTCCCTTCGTTTCCCGTGCTTCTTTAAAAGCGGCTTTGATCTCGTCGTAATCATTTCCATTGATTTTGATCACATGAAAGCGGAATGCTTTAAATTTATCTTCCAACGGATCCACATTCATGATCTGTGCTACTTCCCCATCAATTTGCAAACCATTGTGATCGATGATCAAGCATAAGTTATCCAATTTGTAATGACCAGCAGACATTGCCGCTTCCCACACTTGACCTTCTTGGCATTCACCATCGCCTAACAATGCATAGACGCGATATGGCTTTTTATCCAATTTATTTGCCATCGCCATTCCCACGGCTGTAGATACCCCTTGGCCTAACGAACCCGTAGACATATCCACACCAGGTAAAGACAACATGTTTGGATGACCTTGCAGGCGAGAATTGAGATGTCGGAAAGTTACCAACTCTTCTTTTGGAAAAAATCCCTTTTCACACAAAACCCCATATAACAGTGGAGATGCATGTCCTTTGCTCAATACGAAACGATCACGTTCGATCGTATCGATATTTTTCTCATTGATATCCATTTCATCAAAATATAACGTTGTCACGATATCTGCAGAGCCCAGACTTCCCCCAGGATGACCGCTTTGGGCAGCGTGAACCTCCGTCAGAATATGTCTTCTGACATTTGTTGCATGTTGTTTTAGTTTTTCGTTTTCCATATACTCTCTCCTTTACCTAATATAATAGTAAAAAACATACGGATTTGCAATTATGTTTCAAGGATTTTTCAATATCTTATCTACTACAAACCGAATAAAAACGGGAAAAGGGAGGTATTCTCCCTTTATTGAAATATGATCGTAAATTTCAAAGCGTTACAAGTCACTTACGATTTGATTCGCCCTCAACTATTGTAACCGAGATCGCGTATTTCAGCAAGTGGTTGCAGATTCCATGCAGAAGGAGAAAAGACGATTAAGAAACGTATTTCAATAATGAACGATGAATTTATCCTTAGCGATTGAAGAAGAAACTTGGAATGCTCTTATCCAGATCATCTTCACTCGTTTCATCATTTTGTACATTTGTCGTTGTTTTCGCTGATACATTGCTACGTACAGGCGCTTTTGCAACCGGCTCCTGCACTTCTTCTTTTTGTTCAAATCCAGTGGCGATCACTGTGACGATGATCGCATCACCTAATTGTTCGTTGATGGCAATACCGAAGATCGTATCGATCTCACCACCGGCAGCATCTTGAATCACAGCAACTGCGCTCTGTGCGTCATACAGAGAGACTTTGTCACCACCAGTGATGTTGATGATCGCACTTTTTGCACCAGTAATCTGTGCTTCCAACAAAGGTGACTGGATTGCTTTTTCAGCCGCATTGATCGCTTTATCCTCACCATCTGCCATACCGATACCGATCAAAGCAGCTCCCTGATTCTGCATGACACTGCGAACATCCGCAAAATCCAAGTTGACTAATGCTGGCACAGCAATTAGATCAGAAATGGTCTGTACACCTTGACGAAGTACATTATCAGCAGCCTGGAACGCTTCCTCGATTGGCTTACGTCCGATGACCTCTAACAAATTATTGTTTGAGACAATAATTAAAGAATCTGTATACTTTTGAAGTTCGACCAAGCCGGCCATTGCATTACGCTCACGGCGTTTACCTTCGAACATAAACGGTTTCGTGACGATTCCTATGGTCAAAGCTCCCTCTTCTTTGGCAATCTTTGCAAACAACGGTGCTGCTCCTGTACCAGTTCCGCCACCAAGGCCCGCCGTCAAAAAGACCATATCGCTTCCTTTGATCGCTTCGCGAATTTCATTTTCTGTTTCTTCTGCAGCCTTGCGACCAATTTCAGGATTTCCTCCGGCTCCTAAACCTTTTGTCGTCTCACGTCCTAAAACGATCTTATTCTCACAATCGGAATTGCGCATGACCTGCACGTCCGTGTTTGCGATGTAAAAGGTTACTCCTTTGACCCCATCAGCAACCATGCGGTTCACTGCATTGCTTCCACCTCCGCCAATTCCAAATACTTTGATATTAGCAACTTGATTAAATTCGTTCATATCGTATGTCCCTCTCTCCTATTTATCATTTAACAACATGTTTTTCAGTTTTCTAGTAAATCCGCCTTCCCCTTCACGGGCGATCTTGCGAATTGCCTCTACGCTTTCTTCCATTTCGTTGCGATTGACACTGATTCGCTCATCTTTACGGATCTCTTGAACTTCCTTCCAATTGTAAATCATGCCAATTGTCGTCGTAAATGCCCCATCTCTAACGCCGATGGTTTGTGGGACATAGGCTGATGCAGGTGCACTGAATTGATCCATCAACTGTTCCAACACCTGAATGTTCATTCCTTCACCACTGATCACATAGCGAGTATTTCCTCCCTGTGTGATCGGACGGCAGACTTCATTGATATTGTTGATCCAATCTTGCATCGGTTCAAAACAAAGCGTATAGACTTGTTTTGCCGTAAGCTCGATTGCCGCATCATTCACATTATCTAAGTAAATGACGTTATCTCCATTTTCCTGTGGATCCTTATGAAAGATATTCTGCAACAAGCGATAGCAAACCGTATCACTCAACGAATACTGTTCCTGTAATGCTGCATACCATTTTGCATATCCTTCCTTCAACAAAATGCATTTCATCAATTTACCATGTGCAAACAAGGTCAAGCATGTTTGATAACGACCCAGATCTACCTGTACGACATAACGATCGATCGCTTGTTCAAACACCGCTGCTTCCTGTGCCATCGCATAAGAGTCCAAACAGATATCCAAAATTTCCAAATTTGCTTGTTCCACACAGCGTGCGTATGCATAAACCGCTGTTTTTTCAGCAAACAACAGATCCATATCCATCACAAAACTATCACAGGTTTCTCCCAATGGCAGTTTGCGTGATGTGATCCCATTCACTTTATATTTGATACAGCCGACATTGACCAGCTCCAAGTTTGAGGAAGCACGATAGCTGATTGCTTTATTAAAGCCGCTCTGTATATGAAATAGACGAATAGTACGCGTACCATCTTCAATCGTCACTTGAATTTTTTGATTCTTACGAGTGACCTCTAAAGAAGGAATTGCCAACAGCACACGTTCGATCCGACAGCCTAAGGCAATCGTCGCATTCGCCACTGCTTTACGGATCGCAGATACCACCGCTTTTTCATCCGTGATTTCTTTATTGTAAACTCCACTGGTCTGTACTCTCTCCGCACGAAGAACATTCAGTCTCGCCTCAAACAATTCTCCGATGACAAGACGGACTTCATGATCGGCAATTTCCAAGGCCGCGTAGATTTCCTTTCTGCCCATAGACTTTCCTCACTTCTTTAATAATACCTTTATAATCATATCATAAATCGCATAGTTGCTGAATAGGAAATTCAAGCAATTGATAACCTTTTTCCTAAATTATCCTTATTTCTATTTGAGTTTTAAGGTGATTTCGCTTTCAGCACTGATCGTGGTCCCCTTCTTCACACTTTGTGACGATACTTTTCCATTTCCTTCGATCGTAATTTCAATACCGCTCAGGTCACAGAACGCTTCTATATCTTTTCGCGTCCATCCGATCATGTTTGGCATCGTGATAGAGGAACCATCACTCAACAACAAGATGCGATCATTCGAAGTAATCGTTTCATTCTCTGTAGGATATTGCGCAACGACGCTGTTGCCATCTCCGATGACCACAATATCCACATCATAGTCCTCTAATTTCGTCTTCGCGTAATCCAACGAATGATTGACTAATCCCGGTGTCTTATAACTGCTCCAAGAATCGCTATTTCCCTGATCTTCTGTATTCTCTACATCTCCGGTCACCCCAACTGCGACGAGCGCTTCCTTGAATACATTTTTGATCGGCTCATCATCAAAATTGATAATGTCATCTGAGACGAACACATAATACAACATTACCTTCGGATCATCAGCCGGCGCTGCCATCATGACACTGGATGTATACTTCGAATCAGTATATCCATTTTCCCCGGCAATCTGTCCAGTTCCCGTTTTCGCAATGACATCGATATCGTCTAGCTCATAACGATGTCCGGTACCAAAATCCTCTGATACGACCTTTGCCATCAGCTTACGCATATACTCGCTCGTTTCTTCGCTGATTGGCTGACCGACTTCCTCCGTTGTCCAGGATTCCAAAGTTTCGTTGCTATAACTGTCAACAATGCGTTCCACGACGTATGGACGAACCATCACTCCATCATTGAGAATTGCCGAATACGCCTGTACCATCTGCAAAGCCGTCACAGAAGAAGATTGCCCAAAACCAGTTGATAAGATATCGCTTGGATGCGAATAGTTTTTTACTCCGCTCACATTTGATACAAACGGTATATCCACACTTTCAAAAAAACCAAATCGGTCCAAATACTTCTCAAACGTATCCACCGGTAAATAGTCTGCCAGCAAGCAACAGATACCGACATTTGAAGAGCGAACGAATCCCTCATCATAACTAATCACACCAAAGTCTTTCCCTTGCGCATCATTGATGGTCGGATAGACGGAAGATCCAGAGGTGCGCTGGTAGGTCTTGCTCTCTTCATCATATGTATAGGTAAATGACTTTGCGTGGAAAGTTTGATTATAGGGATAATTATCGGAATCGATGGCGGCGGCATACGTTATCCCTTTCATGACAGAACCCGGTTCATAGGCATTATCGCTCGCCATATTCAAATATTGGGTAATATCATGTTTATTCATGTCAAAGCTTGGATAGCTACCCCAGCCTAGGATCTTTCCAGTTTCTACTTCGACGACCAGACCCCAGGCGCTCTCGCATTTGCTCTTTTTCATCGTCGTCTGCAAGCTTGTATCCAAAACCGATTGCACATTGGAATCCAGCGTTAGATACACGTCGTTTCCATCGACGGCTTGTGCACCGACATAACGGGTTCCCGGCAATTCAGTTCCATCCGCAGCCCGCTGATATTGCATCCATCCATCTTCTCCGCTGAGATAGTCATCCAATGCATATTCCAATCCCATTTTACCGATGATTTTCTGTTCTTCTTCATCATAACTTGCAAAGCCGATCAAATGCGATGCAAACACCCCTGTCGGGTAATCACGGTCACTGGTCTCAAGAAAATCAATTCCTGGCAATTCCAGTTTTTCAATGGCTTCTTTTTTTTCTTTGCTGATCCGTTTTGTACCAGCTCCTAATTCTGTCTGCGTCCGACCGTTTTCCTTTGCCGTTTCCATCGTCTTGATCAGATCGTCGCTTTTCACGCTGCTGCCCAGAACATCTGCCAGCTGCTGAGCTGTCTCATCGATATCGACGACATATGCCGGCTCTCCGTTTAATTCCCGCTCTTCATCCAGATAAGCGATAATCGTATAAGCGGTCTTATCCTGTGCAATCACCTGTCCATTGCGATCATAGATCATTCCTCTTTGCGCTGTTGTGGTCGTCGTATAAATATCGGTTCCGTTCAGTGCTTCCAGCACATTTTGTTGGCTCCAAATATGTCGATGCGTAAACATTGTAAAAAGGACATTCATAATAACCAATGCCCCTGCGATCACTATAATACACATCAAATTTAACAATCTGCGATTTGTCCGTTTCAGTCGCATATTTTATCACCTGTCATTCATTGCCACTATCAACTACATATACATTTTCCTGATTTGTGTTGATCCCATCTTCTTCTACCATTGCAAGTACACGATTGCGATCTTGCAATTCGTTAACGTCCGCTTTCAGCACATCAACGCTATTTTGTACCTCGCTGAGCTTTGCGGCAGTCTGCTGACGTTCATTTGACAAAACGATATTATAGGATGCCAAACATATCTTTGACATAGCATATAGACCCGCTGAAAGCATCAAAACTAAAACCAATACGCCTTCAATGCGAATTCTTCTTCTCCGTTTAATCAGTCTTGCCTTTGCCATGATGGGTTACCTCACTTTCTCTAAGATGCGTAGCTTCGCTGAATGTGAACGATTGTTCTCTAACAGCTCTTCTTCTTTTGCAACGATCGGTTTTCTTGTCACCAATCGATATTTTAATTGTTCTTCTTCCAACATCGGTAAACGCTTGTTTACCTTTCCTGGTTTGCCCGCCTTTGCAAACGTTTCTTTTACGATGCGATCTTCCAGTGAATGAAAGCTGATGACACAGAGTCGTCCACCGATATCCAGCAATTCTAACGCTTGGTTTAAGGCTTCCTGCAGTTCCTGTAATTCCGAATTGACTTCAATGCGAATGGCTTGAAAGCTCTTTTTCGCCGGATGACCTTTTTTGTTGAGAATGCGCGCAGGCAACGCTTCCTTGATCGCTTCCACCAAGCCAAACGTCGTGTCGATCGTATGTTGTTGCCGTTTCCGTTCGATCGAACGTGCAATCTGTTTCGCAAAAGGTTCTTCTCCATAGGCAGATAAAACATGACATAACTGCTCATAAGAATACGTATTGACGACTTTCCAAGCGTCCAATTCTTGTTGCTGATCCATACGCATATCTAAAGGTGCGTCAAAGCGATAAGAAAATCCACGTGATGCTTCATCGAGCTGCGGACTTGAAACACCTAAATCCATCAAAATCCCGTCTACCTTATCCACATTCAATACATTCAGCTGTTCTTTCATCTGAGAAAATCGGGAATGAATGCAAGTAAAGCGATCAGAAATGCGTGCCAATCTTTGCTCACTTTGCTGAATTGCTTCCTGATCACGATCAAATGCATACAAATGTCCATTTTTCAACTGTTTTAATATCTCGCTGCTGTGTCCGCCTCTTCCCAGCGTTGCATCAACATATATGCCGTCTTCTTTGATGTGAAGACCTTCGATGCACTCTTCCAGCAGCACACTTACATGCATGCTCATAATTCAAACTCCGTCAAGCTTTCTGCCACGTCTTCAAAACATTCGTTTTGTTCATCCTCCAATGACAGCCAGGTCTCTTTATCCCAAATTTCTACGTGGGTACCAACACCGATGACTTTGCATTCTTTTTTTAAGTTTGCAAGTTTCACCAAACTAGAAGGGATCGAAATACGCCCCTGTGAATCAAATTCACATTCTGCAGCCTTGCTCAGCATCATACGAGCATACATGCGAGCGTCTTTGCGCGTGTTGGGTAACGTATTTAAGCGTTGGTAAACTTTTTCCCATTGCTCTTTCGTGTATACATACAAGCAACCGTCCAAGCCACGGTTGACGATCACGCTATCACCTAATTCTTCACGTAACTTTGCCGGAAGGATCATTCGGCCCTTTTTATCAATGTTGTGATCGAACTCTCCTATCAGCACCGCGTGATCCCCCACTTTCCACCGTTTTCTGTAACTTTTCACCTCAATTATAAACTTTTTTCTTGATTTTGTATAGGGAATTCAGTATATTTTTTCATTTACATTTTCTCCCATCGTTCCATGAAACTTGTCCTTTTTATGCAAATTCCCTTTGCTTCTTACACAATTCACCCCCTAATCGTCAAACACAAAAAAACGAGGATTTCCCTCGTTCCTAAAATAGTAATATTTATCAGCTGCTGATCCGCTCCAGCAAGCTTTCATAAATCGGCTTCGAGCGCAACAGCTGTGCAGTGAGATAAGCAAACAGTGCCACTAAAGACAGCGAGAGCATTTGTGGCGTCCCTCCGCACATTTCCATGATTAAGACGATGCCCGTCAAAGGTGC
This sequence comes from uncultured Merdibacter sp., assembly GCA_965151435.1. Lineage (GTDB taxonomy): Bacteria > Bacillota_I > Bacilli_A > Erysipelotrichales > Erysipelotrichaceae > Merdibacter. The sequence continues at coordinate 22,625 of CBCTZR010000008.1, forward strand.
ACGAACGATCCCACTGAACAATCCCGCCATGCCCAAAATAATGAAATTGTTGAGAAAAGATGGATCAGCACCACTGATCGACAAGAAGAGATTCCCATAGATTGCTCCCAGATAACTACCTAAAACCAGCATTGGAAAAAAGATGCCACCTGCAGCACCACTGCCAAAGCTGAGCAACGAAAATAAAAATTTCACCAACAACAGCAATGCCAACATCGCTACCGTCTGATTTTCCTGAAGTAAGTGGATCATTTTATGCCCGCCGCCTAACACCTGCGGCATAAACACCAATAAGAAAACACTGATCCCCAAAGGGACAAATACCGCCCACCGATTCCGTAAAAAAGGAACACGCGTATAGAGGCTCTGCACATATAAAGTCGCAAAATTATAAAAAGATCCGGCAAGACCACACAACACCCCTAGTCCGATCACCCACCCATATGCTTCCAACGGCAAAGAAAAGTTGATCAGAAACGTAAATGAAGGTTCAAAGCCAAAGGCGATCCTAGATATAAAATCACCAGTGATAACTGCTGTCATAATACAAAGAAGATTCGATGCTCGAAAGTTTTTCAACAATTCTTCCAAGCAGAACAAAATGCCAGCTAACGGGGCATTGAACGCTGCCGCAAGACCTGCACCCGCTCCACAAACGATAAATAAAGATTCCTCTCTTTTTTTGTGTCTTCGCTGTGCAAAACCTTTACCGCACATACCACCTAATTGAATGCTAGGGCCTTCTCTCCCCAACGAGAGGCCACCCAACGAAGCAAGTGTACCAGCAATGATCTTGCAAGGTAGCACTCGTCTCCAGTTTTGGTGAAATCGTCCTTGTAATTCTCCTTCGATCTGAGGAATACCGCTTCCTCTGATCATCGGTTCATAGCGAAGCAATATCGTCAAGATGACACCGATCAGAAAAAAGAAGCCACACACAGCTAACAGCCATATCCACTGTTCATGAACGAGATCGCTCATCCAAGTGACGATTTGTTCCGATCCCGAAAGCAGATAACGATAAACAATTGACAAAATGCCTGCACAGCCACCAACTATGAAGCTTTCGACGATCAGACCATATCGTTTATCCTTCATCATTTCATCCCCTCTTTTTTTCGCACATTTGTAGCAACGTTCGTTTTAACGTAAAAAGATCATATACGATTGCATCTGCATCTTTTGAATCACCTTTTGTTGCTTCATTTGTATACACACGACTCCACACGCTGCTCCATCCTGCTTGGTGAGCGCCGACCATGTCAGCCGTATAGCTATCACCAACGTAGATGATATGATCCTCTGATCGGATTGCCAAGCATTCTTCCACCCAGCGAAACAACCGTACATCCGGTTTGTCAATACCGATCATCCCTGAAAAAAACTGTTTCTCTTGCGCAATAAAGCGATCCAGTTTCAAAGCGCGGGCTTTTTCACTTTGATGCTTTGTCTCGCCGTTGCTGATCAATGCCAAGCGAACCCCGTTATTCAACAGTACTGTCAACAAAGTCTCCATATCGCTTTCCATCTGCAGATGCTGCTGAAAAAAGAGATAAGCGCTTTGCAATTCTCTGTGAATCGCATCAGATAGATGAATTCCATATTTTGCAAATGCTAAGCGATTGCGCAAAAAAACCAATTCTTTCGTATCGTTGTATCCTTGCGCCCTTAATTCATCGCTGAACGTTCTACTCGCCAGAAAGATGTCTTTCAACCGGTCATCGCTAGGTATCTGCTCCTTCAAAACTAGTTTGCTCGCTCTTTGAAAAGGTTGATAAAGATCATAAAGCGTTCCATCCAAATCAAAAATCACAAATGTTTGCATTCCATCACCTTTTCCATTATACACTTCCCGTCATGAAAAAAAAGAGCATTTTATTATATGCTCCTTTTCACCAACACTGTGTTCTTACGCGTCTTGATACGGAAAATGAAATAAAAAATGTGAAAGAGCCAAGCCCCCATCAATACGATACGAGCAATCAGCACCTGCCCCATAAAGATAAATGCGACAAGCATCAAGATCGTCGTTATGCTCATCATCGTAACTTTTTGACGAATCGTCAGACCTTCTTTGCGAAAGAAGGGAGCCATATGCTTTTGATAGAGAGTCTTCCTCTCCAACCATTGTTGCAGACGCTTTGAACCTTTCGCAAAACACCAAGTTGCTAACAAATAGAAAGGAACAGTTGGTAAAACTGGTAAAAATGCTCCGATCGTTCCCAACACAAACGCAAGGATTCCTGCTACACAATAGATGATCTTCATTTTCTTTCCTCCCTTTTCAATTTCAGCTTCTCTTTTCTTGTCTCAAGCACATGTGAGATAGCAAGCCAGGGATGCCGCAGCAACATCCGCGGTCCGCTGTAACGCATCACTTCTTTGATCTGTGTGCGATGTTTTGCATCATAACAATGCACACGGCAGTTTGAACAAAACGTCTTCGTCTCCATAAAAGGACATTTTGCTGTACGTTCTCTTGCATAAGCGATCAATTCCTGACAAGCCTGACATGGCACTTGTTCACGATGATGTCCCTTGCAATACAAGAGGATCATTTCTTCGACCACTTTTCTCTCACGTTCTCGTTTTCTATCAACTGCGTCTTTCATGTCAGATTTCTCCCGAAGTCCGCTTCAATGCATCGATCACATAATCGAAGGGTTGATTGACGATGTGATACCAGTATAAGGGTCTTCTCTTGTTTCTGTTCATGCAGCGCTTTTAAAATCACAGCCTCATTAAGAGAATCTAAGTTGCTGGTAGGCTCATCCAATAAGATCAAATCCGCATCATGCAAAAATACGCGTGCTAATCCAATGCGTTGCTTTTCTCCTCCAGAAAGGGAATCACCCAATTCAGCGACGTTTGTTTGATAACCTTTAGGCAATTTTTCAATAAATGAATGAATGCTGGCTTTTCGGCAAGCTGCTTCAATTTCCGCTCGTGTCGCTTCTGGTTTTACAAAACGAATATTATTTTCGATCGTATCATGGAATACATAAGTCTCTTGTGTCATATAGCTCTCATGCGCTCGAAGAGATGCGGTTTGGATCTGTGCTATTTCATGCTCGCCGATCGCAATCTTCCCATGTTCAACATCCCAAAACCGCATCAACAGTTTCAACAATGTTGACTTTCCGCTTCCACTAGCGCCGAAGATCCCTGTCATCTGATGTTTTGGAATCCGTAAAGATACATTCTTTAAAACGCTTTTTTGATCATAGCCAAAATCGACATGTTCCAGTTCCACATCGCTATCAACAACTAAAGCGCCATCATTCTTTTCTTTTACAACTTCCTCCTCTTGTAACAATGACAAGATACGCCGTGCACTCGCAATCGTATGCTGAAGCGTCGTCCCTAGATTTGCTAATGCGCTGACAGGACCAAATGAGGAAATCATCGTCACAAATGCCAACAAGATACCTTCTTTTTGCAAAGCGCCTTGTTCATACAGGAAGACGCTGAGAACGAGCATTCCTAAGCTCAGCGCTAAGATACTCAGATTTGTCAACGCCATTCCTTTTCCATTTGCGATCCGCAACTTCCCTTCACATGCGGAAAGTTGTTCACTTTGCAATTCGATTGCTTGTAATCGTTTTTCTCCTGCTCCATATTGCAACGTTTGCGTCATGCCCCGCAAAGATTCCAATAAAAAGCTCGCAAAAGCTCCAGCACGTCTTCGACTTTCCATACCTAAATTTTGACAACGTCTAGCTAGATACATCGGGATTCCGATACCAACTAGTGCATAGCTGCTAAGTGCATAAAGGCCTAGCAACGGATGCAGCATCTGAATCAAAGCACTGAGCAGACAGCTCATGAGAAAAGCGATCAATACTGGAGAAATGGTGTGTGCATAAAATACTTCTAACAATTCCACATCACTTGTCAGCATCTGAATGAGATTCCCTTTTTCTTTTCCTTCCAGCTTTGCCGGGCAAAGACGACGTAAGGCGCTAAAAACATGATCACGAATCAATGCCAACAGCCGAAAAGCAATGTAATGATTGCTCGCTTGTTCCCCATAACGGAAAATCCCGCGTGCGATCCCACAAAAAGCCAGCAATCCAAACAGCAATGAGTAAGAAATTCCATTCGAGAGACCTAAGGCTTTTATGAGACCAAGTGCGCCGAGAACAGGAATCAGGATCGAACACATAAATCCAAATACACCAAGGGTGATAGCAAGGAGCATCCACAACCATAAAGGACGCACCATCGCCAGCAAAGAACTAAAGATATAAATCGTTTTTTTCATCAGTGATCCCCCTTTCCATATTGTTCCAGTGCTTGTTGTGCATCCCATAGTTTATGAAAGACTTTGCCACTGTTCAAAAGCGTTGTAAATGTTCCCTCTTCGACGATTCTCCCCTGATCCATCACATAGATTTGATCTACATGACGAATATTTGCTAAGCGATGTGTAATCAACAATACAGTTTTTGTCTTAGCTAGACGCTCGATCTGTTCCATGATCAGCGTTTCGCTTTCAACATCAATATTGCTGGTAGCTTCATCAAAGATATAGACCTCACTATCATGTAAAAGGGCTCTTGCTAAAGCCAAGCGCTGCCGTTGCCCACCGGAAAGATTTGAACCCTGTTCCATCAACACCGTATCCAAGCCTTGCTCCCCCTCTAAAAAAGAAGCTAGCTGTACGCGTCGCAGCACTTCCCACAGCTCCTTATCCTGCGCGTCAGGTTTTGCCAACTGTAAATTTTCTCTTACTGTTCCAGAAAACAAGTATGCTTGATGCGTAATTCGGGTGATCCATCGAAGTCGATCACTTTCTTTCACTTCTCTTGCATCTTGATTGCCAAAACAGATCTTCCCTCGATAACGTTGATGCTCTCCCATCAATAAAGCAGCACTCGTGCTTTTTCCACAACCACTCTCGCCGATGATTGCTGTAAAGCTTCCTTTTTCTAACTCTATATTTAAATCCATCACCACATCACGATCATCATCATACGCAAATGACACCCCTTCAAATCGAATAGGAAACGGATGTAATGACAGCGATTGCGTTCCTTGCTTTGTAACTGGCAGCTCCAGCAAGCGAAAGATTTTATCACTTGCCGCCATGCCATTCATAGCTATATGGAAAAACGAACCAAGCAACCGCATCGGAATAAAGAATTCTGCCGCCAGCAAAATTGTCATCAAAGCCGCCTGTAAAGAAATCGCTTGATGACGATATTCCAGTACAGCAATTAGCGTGCCAAGCGCTGCCCCTCCAAACGCAACCAGATCCATGATCGTAATTGAATTGAGCTGCATCGTTAAAACCTTCATCGTAATACGGCGAAACTTTTCCGCTTCTTCTCGCATGATCTGCTGTTGTCTTTCATCTGCTTGATAGATTTTCAACGTCGTCAACCCTTGCAGATTTTCCAAAAAGTGATCCCCCATCGTCGTATATTGACCCCAATATTTTGCCAATAACTTTTTTGCAAACGTCTGCACTGCAGCAATTGAAATGGGGATCAGAGGAACAAAGAGAAAAAGGATGATCGCACCCTTCCAATTGAAAAACATCAAGAACGCAAAGAGCGTCAATGGTGCCAACACACTATAAAAGAGCTGCGGTAAATAACTTGAAAAATACGTTTCCAACTGATCGACCCCTTCAACGCTCACCTGAACGATCTCACTGGTCGATACCTGTTCATGATAGCTTCCTCCCAACGTCAATAACTTTCGATATAATTTTGAACGCAATTGCTGTTTGATCGAATGACTGGAACGCTCACTATAATGTGCAGAAAGGCTAGCAAGCCAGTAACGCAGGAACAAAACCATCACTGCAATGCATCCTGCCAGAAGGATCGTCATCTTTGAGATTTCTCTATCGAGCAATAGCTGTGATACTATCCATGAAAGCAAAGTGATTAACCCTATATTTGCTAACAACATGCCCCATTGGCACAAGACATTTCGTCGAATATAACGTATCGAAGTCCCAGCTTCGCGAACTAATTTTTTATTGATCATCCTATCTACCACCTCATCAGTTATCCATGACTAACTAATAGGTTAGCATGCACTAACAATTGTGTCAATCTATTTTTTTCATGAGTTGAACGCACAAGGTAAACCTTTGTCTCCATCTTGCATTGTCTTTCAAACATGTTATAATTACACTGTTACATTTTGTAATTATTACAGAATTCGAGGTTTTAGCATGAAATTCAAGCAGTTTTTTACTATACCGAATCTATTATGCTATGTCCGCATCGCATTGATTCCTTATTTTATCTACACATATCTGCAGGCAGAACAGACGATGGACTATCTCTATACAGCCCTTCTTTTAGCAATCATGGAAATCACTGATTTGCTAGATGGCTATATCGCACGTCATTACCATATGATAACAGAGGTAGGTAAGATCATTGATCCCATTGCCGATAAGCTGTTACAGCTTACGCTGCTGATTCTGCTTGTCTATCATTATCCGCTAGCAGTCATCGTACTGATCTTATTTTTGATCAAAGAAACCGGCATGACGATCTGTGGACTAATCACCATTCGCAAAAAATGTAAATTGGATGGTGCTTTATGGTGTGGAAAAGTATCGACGACCGTCTTCTATATCTGTATGGTTCTTTTGATCCTCTTCCCTTCCATCAAACAACCATTCGCTAATATCCTGTTGACGATCACAGCAGCTTTTCTTCTGTATTCCTTCATCATTTACATGAAAACCTATTATCAGATGTTAAAAAAAGACAATTCCTAGTGGAGAAACAACTCCACTTTTTTTGTCTTTCCTTTCTAAATTCGTTCTTATCACACATCTTCAACAAAAAAAGCAAAGGAATCGTTCAACAGAACACCCTTTGCTTTTTTCATATTTATTCAACGCTGAGGATAAAAGAGTAAACCGGCTGTTCGCCATTATTGACTTCTACCTCTACATCGCTGTTCTCCTGGATGTGAGCAGCGACTTGATTTGCTTCCTCTTCGCTTGTTCCTTCACCATAGATCAATGTGACGATCTCGCTGTCTTCATCAATCATCGCATCCGCCAAACGACAAGCAGCTTCTACTTTATCTTCAACCGAGACAATGATCTCTTTTTCCATGATTCCCATGAATTGTCCAGCCTTAATTTCTAAACCTTCATAAGTCGTATCCTTGATCGCATATGTCACCTGACCGGTCTTGACCGTAGTGATCGCATCGCTCATCTCAGCTAAATTGCTTTCAAAATCCACATCTGGATTAAACATGATACATGCGCACAATCCCTGCGGTATGCTTTTGCTTGGGATAACGTGAACGCGTTCCTCTTCGCATACTGTTGCAGCTTGCTGCGCAGCCATGATGATATTTGAGTTGTTTGGCAAAATAAAGATATTGTCAGCATTTACTTGCTGAATAGCCTCCACAAAATCTTCTGTAGAAGGATTCATCGTCTGTCCACCGCTGATGACGTAATCACAACGTAATTCTTTAAACATCTCTTTTAAGCCATCGCCAGCAGCAACTGTGATGATCGCATAAGGTTTGCGTTCAGCTTTCTTCGGCGCCGCAGCCGCAGCTGCCTGTTTCATCGCATCGTCATCGATGAGGTTGTCATGCTGTTCTTGCATATTCTCCGCTTTTAATTTAACAAAGGTACCATGTCTTCTTCCCATCTTCACGGCTTTTGCCGGCTCCAGAGTGTGTACATGGACCTTCACGATGTCATCATCGCGTACACAGACAATTGAATTTCCGATCGTCGCCAGTTCCTCGCGCATACTGTTTTCATCAAAATTTCGCGCACCAATTTCAGAAAGGCGAATGATAAATTCCGTACAGAAACCAAATTCTTCACTCTCTAATGCAGCACCTGCAGTCTCAGTTCGTTGTTCAGCAGCCTGTGGCTGGATAACCTCTCCGCGAATTGCCGACAAGAATCCTTCAAAGATCGTACAAAGACCGCATCCACCGCTGTCAACAACACCAACTTCTTCCAAAACCGGCAACAGCTCCGGTGTACGTTCCAAAGATGCTTTTGATTCTTCCAGCATTTTGGCCATCACTTGTTCACAAGTCACATCTTCTTGATCCATCGCATAAGCATACGTATAATCCGCAGCTTCACGCACAACGGTCAAGATCGTACCTTCGACCGGTCGCATAACTGCACGATAAGCAACACGTGATCCATTGACCAGCGCTTTTGCCAACTGCGCACCATTGATCACGTCCATACCTTCTACGCCTTGATAAATCCCCCGGAAGATCTGTGAGGTGATAACGCCTGAATTTCCACGTGCTCCCATCAGCAATCCTTTTGAAAGCACCTTCATGATATCGCTCACGCTGTCACTTTGCACATTCAGCGCATCCTTCACGCCTGCACTGAAAGTCAAAGACATATTGGTTCCCGTATCGCCATCTGGCACCGGGAATACGTTCAGCGCGTCAATTTCGCCGGATTTATTAGAAAGCAGATTCATTCCGCTCTCTAACATCTGTTTCAGCAATATACCATTGATTGTTTCCATACCCATCATCCTATTTCATAACTTTGACGCCCTGCACATATACATTGATTGCATTAAACTTCAATTCCAGCGTCTTTTCCATCATATATTTTACTTTCTTTTGAGCCTCATGTACCACTTCACTGATCTTGATACCATGAGAGACGATAATATACAGGTCAAGTTCTAACCCTTTTTCATCTTGGCGAACAACGACACCTTTTGCGTAATTGTCCTTTTTCAACAGCTCTGCAATACCATCCTTCACAAACTTCTGGCTAGCCATTCCCACTACGCCATAACACTCAGTGACCACTCCACCAGCTAAAGAAGCGACAGCATCTAAAGAAATATTGATATTTCCAAATTCGGTACTCTTAGAGATTGACATACGATTACCTCCTCCATATCAGGATAATTATATAACAATTAACTATAAAATTGCAATCATTGCATCGTTTTCCCTTCTAGAAAAACAGAAAAACAGATTCCGTTACTTTTCTTTCTCTTTTGTCTCAGAATCAGCAAATTCACTGCATGAAATCTTTGACATTGCCCCATTTTCTTCATCCATATAAAGGCATACGTTATTGCCTTTCAATTTTGTTAATACGCTCTCATAGATCTGCAAAACACCGGCAGATTCATAACTGCCATATAAGGTATTCCCATCGCGCATAATCACGCGCATCATGTTCGTATTAAAGGAGGTCTCATAAAGAACGATCTCCGATATGCGCAATAACACATCCGAATCAATCTGGTCCTCAACGGAAGCAAACGCACTTGCCAACGCCTCCAATTGCTCATCATTAAAGCCACTTAACAATGGGTACTTTTTTGCTGAAGAAATCTGTTGATCGCTCACTTTGATCTGCGAGCCATCGCACACCAGCAAATAGTATTCATCTTCTTTCACAAAATAACCAATCACAAGCTTTTCTTTCACTTCAATGCGAATGACGCCGCTTAAATCCTTATCAACAATCGCCTCTTCGATCAGCGAACCACTTTTCAACGAATTCTCTATCAAAAAGGCAGGTTTTAATATATACCGCGTATCATAGCTCACATTCGCAAGTTCATAGATTTCTTCATCACTGTAAAAATAATTTCCTTTTACGCTCAAAGAGCGGACCTTGGATAGATCGCTAAGAAAATAGAACAGGATACCCGCAAATACGGCAAGCAGAATAAAATTGCGGATACGACGACGTTTTCTCATCCTGCGCTGACGTTGCGCATGAATTTGCTTTGACCGCTCTGTACGCGGATCATAGAGAACTTCGTCTCTGCTTAGTCCTTCCAATTAAACCTCTCTACTTCGGTAATCATCTCAACTCCGTATCGTTCCAAAACTTTCTCTTGGATCTCACGAATGAGCTGATCGACCTCGCTTGCCTTTGCGTCACCGATATTTACAATGAAATTTGCATGTTTATCACTGACCATAGCGCCACCGATCGTTTTCCCTCGATAACCGATTTCTTCGATCAGTTTCCATGCCTGATGCGTTTGTGGATTGCGGAAGACACTGCCGCAATTTGGTTTATCTAAAGGCTGAGACTCCAAGCGACGTGTACGGCGAGAATCCATCAATGCACGAATCGCACGCTGATCTCCTTTTTCCAATTTCAGTTTAGCTCCTAAGATATGCCATGTAGGTTGTGTTTGAAACAGAGAATGCCGATAAGCATAAGCCAAGTCTTCCTTTTTTACCCACTCTAAGCGATCATTTCGATAGACGAGCACTTCTTTAACAAAAAAGGAGATATCGCTCTTGTATGCACCCGCATTCATATAGAGCGCGCCGCCAAGCGTTCCAGGGATCCCGCTTGCGAATTCAAGACCTGTAAACGAACGACGCATCGCTTCCTGTGCCAGCAAAATGATCGAACAACCCGCTTCTGCCAACAGGGTTCCATCTTCTTCAAAATAGAAATTATTTAAATAACGATCTAGACAGAGGATGACACCGTGATACGCATCATCACTGCACAAAAGATTGCTACCTTTACCAAAGATGCGATAAGGAATCTGCTCCTCTTTCAAGATTTGCAGGATACGTAAAAAACAAAGTATATTTTTCGGATAGACGAAATAATCGCATTCGCCGCCGATACGAAAAGTCGTGTGCTTAGCTAGCGGTTCTTTGCACAGCACATCACCATATTGTTGCAAATGATCGAATACATTCATGTGTTCATTCCACCTTCTAATTGTTCACACCAATCCAAGATATCCCAACAAGCCTGCGGCTTTCCCAGACGTCGCGAACACACTTTCATATGTTCCATCCGGATCGGGTTGTGCAGGATGCAGGAAATGGCATCATGCAAGGTCTGTACGCTGAGATCTTTTTCTTCGATCATCACCGCCGCCCCCTGTTCCACCAACACAGAGGCATTATAAAATTGATGATTGTGAGCGACATAAGGACTCGGCACCAAAATTGCCGGAACACCTATCGCAGTAATCTCTGCAAGGGTCGTAGCTCCTGCGCGACAAACAATCAAATCGATATGAGAAAGAATAGCCAGCTGATCCACATAATCAACAACATGAATGTGAGGTTGATTAGCAAATACAGATGGATCCATCGGATTGTTCTTTCCACAAACATAGAGGATCTGGCAATCTTCCTTAATCTTACCAAGTGCATTTTTCATCAGATCATTGACAGAACTAGACCCCAATGATCCCATGACGATCAAGATCGTCTTGCGCTTTGGATCTAGATTCAATGATCGAAAATATGCTTCATCAAACGTTGCCTGCGCTGCGAAAGTCGCCCGCGGATTGCCTAGAAGCCGCGTCTTTCTATCATCGAACTCAGCTAGGCATTTTTCATAACAGCAAACGATTGCATCTGCCTTTTTCATCACAAGCTGATTTGCTTTTCCAATAATTGAATTCTGTTCATGGATCATCGTCGGTACGCCGCAATGATGGGCCGCCAAGATGACCGGTGCACTGACATATCCGCCAAAGCCGATCACAATCTGCGGCTGATATGTTTGAATATACGTTTTTGCCTTACGATAAGCACGCATCAACAAAGCAATTGCTTTCGCTTTGTCTACGATATTCCCGACAAGTCCGCTCGTGTGCAAAGGTAAAAACGGATACCCTTTTTCAGGAATCAAGCTTGCTTCCATTCGATCATCATTTCCGACAAAAAGAATTTCTGTTTTTTCTCCATAGCGCTGTTTTGCACCCTCAGCCAAAGCGAGGGCAGGATAGATATGACCGCCGGTTCCTCCGGTTGCAATCATTATTTTCATAGCTACCTCTCCTCATAACAATCTATTCATCAGCAAGCTTTTGCTTCCCTTTTATCATCGTATTTGCATTTTGCGAAAGTTTGCACTCGTATTATACCACAGAACCTCTTAATTGAAAGTGCAAATATTCAAAAATGAAGGACCCGTGATCAAGAAGGTCCTTCCGTCTTTGTTTCATGTGTTATCCTTGCTGTTTGCAATGCTGATCAGCAACCCCATGCTCGACATCATAACGATCAATGAGCTGCCGCCATAGGAAATAAAAGGCAGCGTAATCCCCGTCACCGGCAACAAGCCGACCACAACTCCTAAATTGATCATAACTTGAATAGCGAATAATGCTGTCAAGCCAATCGCCGTATAACATAAAAATGCATCATTTTGGGAAATAGCAATTTTTACACCTTGATAAATCACTGCCGCATACAATGCAATCAAGCATAAACATCCAATAAAGCCAAACTCTTCCGCAAAGATAGCAAAGATAAAATCCGTCTGCGGTTCAGGAAGATAGAAATGCTTCTGCATCGAATGATCAAACCCTACGCCTAATACACCGCCTGGAGCGATTGCAAATAGAGATTGAATAATCTGAAAACCGCTACCTAATGGATCTTGCCATGGATCTAAAAAAGAAACGATCCGTGCCATACGATAAGGAGCAGAGACAATCAGTGCAACAAGGCCAGCAAAAGCAGCAGCACCCAAACGAAAAAAATAATTGAGCGGTGCATCAGCAGCTAATAATATCACTACTACGGAACATGCCATAACCATACCGCTGCCAAAATCCGGTTGTAATAAGATCAAGCCAAATCCCAAGCCAAGCAAAAGAAAAGGTATGAATAAATCGCGAACAAACGATTTGATACGATAACGATTCGAAAGAAAATCAGAAACGTAAAGGATGATCGCAATCTTGAAAAACTCACTAGGTTGTATCAAAAAGCTCCCGATACCAAACCAACTACGGCTACCATTACGCATAACGCCAATACCCGGAATGAGAACGAGCACTAAAGTGACAACGCTCAGCCAAAAGATCACTTTGACATAACGACGTAAAAAAGGAATGGAAATATGAGAACAAATCAACATGGCAAAAAAACCAAGCAAAGCAAAAAAGCCTTGTCGCCACGCATAGTAAAAGGGATCATCAAATTTATATGCCGCCCATACACGGGAACTGCTCGCAACCATCAAGATACCGATACCGATCAACACAAACACTCCCAGCGTCAGCCATCGACATCTGCGAGTCCACATAACATCACCCAGTTTCACTATATGAATCATCACTTCTCTCTCATACCGGATTTCCCGATATTCGCCCTTCTAAAAAAGGAAGCAGATCGCTTCCTCATTTAACATCATTCTTCGTATGTAATCGTTCCATCCCATTCCTTCAAGCGCGCATGCAACAAAATGCGATGGTTTGAGTCTAACCCATAATCCAGATCACAGGTGCTTAACATGATCAACGGATCTTCGACATTCAGATTCTCCACCTCTCTTGTCAGATTTGCCTGTGTGTAGAGCCGATCCAGATAATCCCAACGCTGAGCATCATCGCCAAACCAAGTCTGATACAGGTTCGTTTCCGAGGTTGTCTTCGTCAATGCCAAAATATCGCATCGATACGTCAGTTCAGGAGTCAAAATGTACATATAAGGATGAGATTCAAAAAAATCCGTATTTTCAAAAGAATCGACCTGTGTAAACATCTCTGAGCTATTCATCACGCTGTGACCGTAGATGATCGAATGAAAATCAGAGAAATCGCTGGAAGCATTCGCATCCAAAAAGATCGAACCAATGGAATTGGATGCCCCTAAAGAAGAGTGATCCAAATAAAATTCGTTATCGCTCCCCTGTACGATCGGATAATTGATGACTGTATCCGGCACATAGATCCATCCGATAATATCCGGATTCGCTTCCTTTAACGCTTGCCAATCTGGTTGCAGCGTCACAGTCTCTTTTTCTTCTTCTTGAACCAATACCATCTGTTCCATCGTTTTTTGCGTATCACTATCTTCTTTTTCTTGAATCAATAAAGGAATCAGATTCCAAAGTGAAAACAACATGACTCCTAAAAAAAATAAAATTGCCAGGTTATATATCCAGTTTCTTTTCTTTTTGCTCATATCGATTACCTCGTATCTTTTATAACATAAAAAAAGTCATAACTCCACCAAAAAGTGAAGCTATGACGATCAATTCTTCATTATTTTGTCAATTTGGAAGCAGCTGCCTCATCTACGATAACAACGACATCTTTATGATTTTGCAATACAGAAGCTGGCCATTCAGGCGTTACATCTCCTTCTACCATCGCTTTAATCGCATCCGCTTTATTCTCTCCTGTAGCTACCAATAAGATCTTCTTTGCCTTCATAATTGTAGCGATTCCCATCGTGATTGCATGTGTAGGCACCTTGTTGATGTCTCCTTCAAAGAAACGCGCATTGTCTACACGTGTTTTTTCTGTAAGCGTCACGATATGTGTTTCTTCATCGAAAGGTGTTCCCGGTTCATTAAAACCGATATGTCCATTTGCACCGATACCCAATACCTGAATATCCACGCTAACGTCTTCCATTGCTTTTTCATACGCTTCGCAATCGGCCTTCGTATTTCCATAAGGAACATGTACATTTTCTTCTTTAACATCAATACCAGAGAACAGATTCTCATGCATGAATGTCCAATAAGATTGTTCGTGATCACGCGCAATACCAACATACTCGTCCAGATTAAATGTGCGAACATCTGCATAACTCGTTCCATTTTCCTTATGATCTTTGATCATGTTTTTATACAAACCGATTGGACTGGAACCAGTCGCAAGACCAAGTACGGGTGCTTTCTTGCTCGTAACAACCTCTTTCATTACTTCAAACGCTTTTTGGCTGACTGCGTCATAGTCTTTCACAATAATTACTTCCATGTGATATTTCCTCCTATTTCCCTTAATTTTCATTATAGCACACCTCGAATGAGAAGGCTTCCTTTTTTCATCATTTGCACAAAATGCAATTAAAATACCTCAATCGTATATCCACAAGTAAAACTATTTCCGGCCGCAAGGATCATAGTACCTTCACGATGATAAAAATCTTCTTTCACTGGCGAAAAATCCGCATGGCCAAACCATGGTTCTAAACATACAAACGGAGCTCTTTCCTTCGGTGTCCAGATAGCGAACAGTGGGAAACCTGTCAAAGAAATCTTAACACCGTGTCCTTGTGGACCTGCCAACGTCGCATAAGCACTCTTCATCCCTTTATAGATCAACGTCGGATGTTTTTCAAACAGCGCATAATCCAAAGGTAGACGCTGCATCTCGACGCTATGTTCCCCGTAAGGCTCTTTCCCTTCTTTATCCGGTACGATCTGCGTCAATGTTTCCGGGTTAGTGAATGTCACCGTATAATCCTCAAAGGTCTCTCCTTCGCATAACGGGCATAAAAAGCCTGGATGAAGCCCGAACGTAAACGGCATGTCTTTTGTTCCCGTATTCGTAATTACATAACGGATCTTCAACGTAGAACCTTGCAGTGAATAATGGATTTCATAGTGGAAATCAAATGGGTACTGCTGTAGCGTATCTGCATCGCTGTCTGCTACCATCACCACTTCATCCGCTTCTCCCTCTTGTTCTTTTAATGTCATATAGCGGATCAATCCGTGGTTCTTCATCGCATATGTCTTTCCATCGATCACATAGTCTTTTGTGTAAGTGCTGCCGACCATTGGAAACAGTGTTGGATTCTTGCCGCTCCAGTAAGGTGTGTCTCCTTGATACATATACTGGATCCCTGTCTGCTTGTCCTTAAAAGAAGCAATCTCTCCTCCTTTTGTCGTAAAAGTTACCTCATAACGTTCATTTTCTAATTTCATATTGATCGTACTCCTTTATCTTTGCCTTCATTATACATCATTCTTCCCTCGAATTTTCATCACAAGAAAAAAAACCGCAGTTTCCTGCGATTATTCCTGTGGATCTTTTACAAATATCAACAACACTCCACCAATGAGCATCATCGGTATCAAACCCAGAATACCGATACTGGTCTGTCCACTGATCATGATGATCAAAGAGATGGCCATCGGTCCTAAAATTGACGAGAACTTAGAAAACACGGAAAAGAAACCGAAGAATTCATTGCTGTCCTCTTTGTCAGGAATCAAGCGCGTAAAATAAGAGCGTGACGTCGCTTGGATTCCACCTTGGAACATACCGATCAAAATACCGACTACCCAAATGAAATTCACATTGACTGGAATCAGTGATCCGCAAACGATGATTGCGATATACCCAAGAATGCTGACAAATAACATTGCTTTGGAACCAAAGCGCTTGACCAGCTTTCCAAAATAGATCGCACAAGGGAAACAAAACAAATTGATGACAATGACCAATACGAGGCTCATGACATCGCTGACCCCCATATCCGTTGCTAACGAAACGGCCATTTTGATAACTGTATTCACACAGTCAATATAAAAGAAGTAAGATAAACAGAACAAAAAGATGTTCCGATTTCGCCGCACGTTACGAAAGGTAGCCCACAAGCGCTGAAAAGATGCGCGAACGACATGATCGACCGGATCATGATATTGACGTTGCTTTACATTCTTCAGCATCGGGCGTGAATAGATCAACCACCATAAGACGGCCATTGCCATCGTCAAGCCGCAACCCCAGCGATAAGTTAACGTAAAAGGTCCGATTTGTACATCTCCTAGCAAAGTGACGATCGCAAAAGGAATCACAAAGATCAAAAACGGAATCGTAGAACCGATATAACCCCATGCATAACCAGCTGCCGATACACGATCGACACGCTCATCGTCATCACACACATCAACGATAAACGCATCATAAAAGATGATAGAACCGTTATATCCCACCATAGCAATCACAAAGATGATCAAAGCCATGCGATAGTCGATAAAAGGCAATGCCAATGCAAATCCGCCAACAATACCAATATAGAGAAAGAACCGAAACATTTTCATCTTCATCCCTCTATAATCGGCAACTGTTCCTAAGATTGGAGACATCAACGCCAACAACAGTCCATAAACCGTATTTGCCCATCCGACATATACACTGGAATCACCAGGCGTAATATTTGCAATCAACAGCGGAAAGATCACGGTGCAGGTTGTCAATACTTGCGCTGAATTTCCCACGTCATACAGGATCCAGCTCGCCTCTTCTTTTGTATACCCCAGCTTTTCAAGAAATCTTGTAAACATAACCATTCCCCCACTCCGTAACGTGATTCATTATAAAGCATTTTCAAGAAAGAAACATCAGAGAAATATCAAATTCTTCTGATTTTTAGCATTTTTTATTTAAAATAAGTTATATTTGATAATTTCTGCGCATAGATACAAAAAAAACTTCAATTCCCTTAGAAATTTGAAGTCTCCTTTTGTAATGGTGCGGGCGACAGGACTCGAACCTGCACACACGAAGGCACCAGATCCTAAATCTGGCGTGTCTGCCAATTTCACCACGCCCGCAGGCATATCATGCTTATTGCCATATCATTATACCATACTTCAACACAGGTGCAAGCATTTTTTAACAAACTCCCTTTTCCTAAATCGCATGGGTCTAATCAAAGCCGTTCCTTATTACTACAAGAAGGAATGGCAAAATCACTGCCATTCCATCATATGCGAAACAATTGAAACCTTCGATTTCCAATAAACCGTTCCTTTTTACCAAAATCTAAAAAATTTCACTTCAGACACTGCCCCTGCATTATAAGCAGCGATGGCAACACTGACTTCCGTCCAACCATTTTCAGCTTGATGTGGTAAGAAACCACCATGAACCGCTTGTCCATTACCAATATAAATCGCACAGTGATACACACCTGCATCAGAATAATACATCACAATATCTCCCACCTGTGGTGAAGAAACCGAAGAGCCTCCTTCTCCTTTATTCTCATACACCGTATCTAATTCAAAAGAATCGATTCCAGCAGCCTCTAATGCCGATCGCGCCGTATTGATACACGACCACTCACCAAACCAGATACTGCTGTTTCCCACATAGCTTTTCGCAGCGTTAGCTACGGCATTCCCTGTAGGAGAAGACGCTTCCTGTGTTGTCATACTTTCTGTCACCTGTTGTGAAGTACTATTAGCCGAAAAAGTGTCACTCGTTCGCTCACCTGATGGTGCAGTTTCCACTTTCTTTTTTACTTCCACTTCAAAATCTTTTTCTTCCCGATTACCATTCACATCATATGCGATGACATTGATTTTATATGTGCCGGCTTTCTTTGTATCCAAGTTTCCATCATCAATGTAATATCCATCTTTTTCAATCGTTTTATCGCTGTAGACCAGTTTTCCATCTACAGGGTCTTCTACTGAAACAATATTGTCTTTCAGCGTCACTTGATCACCTTCCATGATCGACAGTATTTCTTTTTTGATTTTGATCACTGGTTTTTGCGTATCTTCAACATTCACTATCAGATTCTTTTCAATCATTCGATTCCCGTCCGTAAAGACGATCGTCACCTCTTGTTCACCGAGCTTTTTCCCGTCAAAATTCTTTACTTCCTTAACTTTCACGTTTTCATCTGATTTTTTGGCATCAAATAGTTTACTATTATCCAGCGATTCTCCATACTCGACACAAACATCCTCTGCTAGTTCAATCTTCAGCTCATGAACACATCCAGACAACATGAGCATTGTTACAAACAAGACACCCACGATCTTTTTCATAAATCTCTCATCCTCTTTTCAATTATTCAACATTCCTGCTTGAATCACCTATAATATATCTATTCTATACGTACAGCTCAAGGAATGAACTAAAAACTTTTCAAAACTTCGCCATTGTGGAACCCTACGGATTACTTTCATTGATTTTTACGCGCTTTATAATTGAAACCTAATCACCTGCTATCATCATCTCTTGACCTCTCATTATTTTATGCCAAAATTATGCCAATATATAAAAAAAGCCTTTATTTAAAGGCTTTCTGGTCAAATGGTGGTCTCGGTCGGAATCGAACCAACGACACAAGGATTTTCAGTCCTTTG
>CBCTZR010000009.1:0-41197 GCA_965151435.1 uncultured Merdibacter sp.
TCTTACAACGGGAGGATGATATTTTATATCTACAATATAGGTGTGGACTTATACAACGGATTCAATGGACTTCGTCACCGTATCGACTGGACTTATTTTACCGTATTGGGTGGGCTTGTCCATACGTAATATTCACAAATTATCTAATTTTCTTTAAAAATTTCTTTGTATTGGTAGCAAAACGGTATCAGAATCTCATACTCCATCATTTTGTGAGAGTAGATCTACCAAATCTAAGAAATCATCAACTCAAGGGAGATTTTTGATTTATGGACGGATAGACCCAAAAGAGGAATAAAACAAAATAGAAGATACAAAAAGTAAAATTAGAGATTATAAAAGCCTTACCGATATTCAGTTTCATTCTGAAAATCAGTAAGGTTTTCTGATGCGCATGAAATCTGATTTGCAATCTTAATTTATTTGAACTTGGTAGAGCCTAATCAATTTTGTTTTGAGATTATTTTCTGTCGTATTCGTGGGATTTCAATTTATTATACAACCACTTTAGATAAAATCTTTAGTTTTCTACAGCATCCTCACTCAAAGAAATATCTCCAATAATGAATCTGCTTTTTCCAATTATTCTTTCTATTGAATTTGTCATCTGCTCTGTCATATCAATATAGGCTGAAAGATCCTGATCCAAAAAACGAATTGCTTGATTCATACTTCTTTCTATTCCTAAATTTTTTAACGATGTTTCTTTAAGATTCTTAACAGATCCGTTCGATAAAATAATAGAATCTTTCATTTTGAACAAAGCCTTCATATAATTAACAAGATATTCTTTATTTTCTTGTCGTGCTGAAATACTGTTTTCAAGCAATCCCAAAAGATTTTTTTCGATTTTTGTCCAATAAGAAGAAATCGTTGTATTATGATTTTTTAATTGCTGGCTAAAAGTTTCTATATACTCAGCAGCTTTTCGGGATTGTTTTCTTACAAAAGAAGCCACGCCATTACCTCCCGTTTTATTTACTCTTTTGATTTCTGCTGTACACTCACTTATTCCGTCACTCATTGTTTTCATTTCCGAAGACATGCTCTGAATATCTTTTGTCATATTCTCAGTATCATATTCAATTTCCGCCAAGAAGTCTAAAAAACCCATTTCTCCTTCTGGAATATCAATTTTAATAATTTCTTTTCTAAAAAGTTCTTCGGGAGCAATCTTGCTACGATCCATAAAATCTCCAACAGGATTATTAAAAATAACACTATCGTCTCTAGCTCCTTGCAAATTCTTTTCCAAATATCCAATTAAATCATAAAACTTTTTAAAGTGAGTAGAATAGTCCTTTGCCCGGTATTGCTTCAAATCAAAAGGAAGACTACCAAGATCATCACGAGTTATCATAATGGTCTTTTTATTAAAACTATGAGCAACACCCAATTCATACATTACATTGGGATTTAAGCCAGTTAAATCAGCTAAAACTATATCTGCGTCATAGATTGGCGGAATAATGTCAGCCAATATGTTTTGCTGATTATCCTCTTCACCCGCATGAGAAAACTCAAAATCATCACTAAAATGTTCTTTTATCATTTCGTACGATTCAAAAAAATCATCCGTAAATGGCATGATTACAAACACCTTTGTCTTTGACATAATAAACCTCCTTTTTTACCTATATTATTTACAGTATCTAGTTTTATTCGAACAAGACTACTACTAATCATTTTCATTTATATTGTATTAATTTTGTTTATTGATTTTATCTAATATGTACCAATTATATCACTTTTTTATGTTTTAAATTATGTAGTATGCTCAAAATGAACTCAAATATAGTAAATCGTTCTAAATCTTATGACTAATTAAACTAATGCAAGTTTTAAGTAAAAAACTAGCTATAAAATTTTTTAACAAATCAGTTACATATGTTATCAATTATGTTTTGGAACTCACCTAGAAGAATATCATCTAATCTATCATCATGTTGCAAAATCACGTAGGTATCAAAAAACTTGTAAATACTAATAAACGTATTATTCCACTTAACATTTTTTGGACCATTTCCAATTGTATATACATCAAATTGATTTGAAATGTATCCATCATAATGATGCTTAGATTTTATATTAGTAAAATAACCAATAAAATTATCTTGAAAATATATATACGAAACTAAAGCCCCAGTCTTCAAAATAGATAAGCATAATAATTCTTTTATGTCTAAAAAGTGTTTTTGTAATTCAATTTCCTGAAGTTTATTTGTATCAAAATATTGGTGACGAACAACTTCATAAGTCCCTTCGTTTAATTTCTCTTCCTCTAGAAAAAATTCGATAAAATCTTTATAAAATTGTGTTTGTCTGATTCTATCTACTACATTAAACTCAAAAATGTTGTCTAAAATGTTTTTAGAAATTGCTTCCGTTGCAGGATCAAAATGAATATAACGGTCTACATTTTCGTCAATTAGAGCAAACGATAATGGATCTAAAATAATATTCATCAACACCAATATTTGAATAGCATTTTTTAATAACATAACAAATAACTCTGTTCTATTTGATATTTCATTGGATTGCGGATTTTCATAAATATAAAATGTATCATACCCCTGTTTATGAATATATTTATTTGCCTTTTGTAAAAGATCTTGATAATCATCAAATATTTCAGGAACTGTATTTTTAATTTCATCATAAGAGATATTTGTTTCTTTTAAAAAATCTTTGATTCTATTATCTGATGGAAATCTTTCTTTTGCTTTCCATGCTTTGAGTTTTTCTTTATTGTCAGCTAAGAAAAGCATATTATTTAAATTTTCGATACTCTGCCTAACGCTGTAAAACGCACAATCAAAATATCCATCCTCAAATAAGAAAATTGCATGCTTTAATAATTCCACTGATTCATACATAAAATAGTTGCAGAAAGTTTTATCAATTATTCCAGTAAACGGAAAAAGACAATGTAGATAATACATAAAATCATCATGTTCAGGAATAGTGCTTTTTACAAGAAACTTATAATCTTGATTTCTTATCAATTTATTTATATTATCCCTATCCATACTCTCATCTCCCTATCCATACTCACATCCATCTTATAAATAAAATTATATTAATTCATTCTTTCAAAAAATAATATTAATTCTTTGATAACTACATATATTATTACCACTTATATGCTATTCCTTGACTTTTTACAAGTAAATATCTCTTAAGCCTATACCATCTTCATTTTTCCAATCGACATTTCCATTGCTCGTTCGCCCTAAAATTACTGCAGAAGCAGCAGATGGTGCATTAAATTCATAATCTTTTTCAAAAATATCATTTACGATAATTCCATCATCAACTAATTTATTCCTTAAATTGAAATAAGATCTTCCTCTTAATTCAAACGAAGAAACCATGTGATCAGATACTTTCGATCCTTTTAAAACTGTAAATCCTCCAGAACTAACAAATCCTTTAGCATTTGCTCCACTTCCTTTACAGTACAAATACACTGTTTTTTCATCCGCATGTGGAACTGGTTCAAGAACTTTATATCCTAATGTATTAATAATTATCTTTACATTGTCTATAAACTCCTCCATAGAAGCAATTTGAGATTCTTTCATTACCGTATTTTTATATGTATTTTTAGTTAATATTTGATAACGGCCACATTCTCTTGCTATCTCAACAAATCTATTTTCTAAATAACGTATCAAAGCTTTATTTAAATCCCTTCCTGTAAAAACAACAGCTGAATTCCAATAGTATTTTTCTTTATCAGAATTATAATCTCTTAAATGTTGATTTAGTCTATCCAACACATTTTCAGCTTCTCCTATGTAGACAGAATCAATATCAGAATCTTCCTTACAAAATAAGAAATATACTCCCGCATTTCTTAGATCATCACGATTACATTGTTGAACTTCTGTTCTAGGGATTTTAATTGCTTTACCATTCCAATTTGATAATTCAGCAGTTACTAAACTCTCTGCGGTCCCATTTACTAGAAATAACTCTATTGCTTTTCCATAAGCCATAATATTACACTCCCATTCAATCATTGGTTATCAGCCCACATCTCACATTGCATCATGACAGTTTGAACCGCATCATCCATTCCATCTGGTGGATATCTATGTATCTTTAATAATCTCTTAATCTTCATCCTCATATTTGCTCTTGCTGATTCTTTTTTCTGCCAATCAATTGTACTATTTTTACGAAGTGTATCTGCTAACTCCTTAGTTATCGCAATTAGCTCTTCATTCTCATAAAAATCTTTAATTGCTTGCGGTTTTGTTAATGCATCATAAAAAGCTAATTCATCAGCTGTAAGACCTAACTTATTACCATCACTTTGTGCATCAGTAATTTGTTTTGCCAAAGCTAAAAGTTCTTGTATTACTTCCTCGTTTGTAATCATTCCGTTAATATAACGATTAAGTGTCGCTTTTATAATTTCGCTAAATTTTGCAGATTTTACAACATTTGTTTTTTTATATACAGATACTTGATCCGCTATTAATCGTTTTAACAACTCAATAGCTAGATTTTTTTCTTTCATTTTTGCAACATCTTCAAGAAATTTAGGATCAAACAATGAAAATTCTTCCTTGATTGATGAAAAAAGATTGATTACTCCATCACTTTTAATGCTTTGCTTTAACAATTCATTTATTCTTTCATTAATATCTGGCAAGGATAGCTTCTGACCATTACCATTATTCATTAATCGATTTATCATAACACGAATTGTTTCAAAAAATGCTGCCTCAAATCGCTTTTCTTCATCGACAATAGATGAGCATAACGATAATGCTTGATGCATTAATAATGCTTCCTTAACAAAAATATCTTTATCTTCTTCTCTTACTGGATCAATGATGAAGTTTACTGCACCAGAAATTACTTTTGCTCTTTGTAATTCTGTTCCAGTTTTAAATAAACTATAATCATAACCATAGAACAAATCTTGGCAAACTGATAATTTCTCCAAGAATTTAGGATATGCTATATCTACGATATTCATATCTCCATAATTCTTTTTATCTCTTGTTGTATAATCATTCATTGCTTGTTTTAAAGCTCCGGCAATACCAATATAATCAACAACAAGCCCACCTTCTTTATCTCCAAAGACACGATTAACTCGAGCAATGGCCTGCATCAAATTATGTCCTCGCATTGGTTTATAAACATACATTGTTGCTAATGATGGTACATCAAATCCTGTCAACCACATATCCACAACAATTGCTATTTTTAAAGAACTACTATTATCTTTAAATTTCTTAGCCAATTCTTCTTTATGCGCTTTATTTCCAATAATTGCATGCCATTCTTCAGGATCATTATTTCCAGAAGTCATTACTACAGCAACCTTTTCTTCTTGTTTCCACTGAGGTCTTAATTCAAGTATTTTTTCATAAATTTTCATTGCGATTGGTCTAGAATATGCAACAACCATGGCTTTACCTGTTAATAAATGTTCACGATTTTCTTCATAATGATAGATGATATCATCTACTAAAGAATCAATCGTACTATCATTACCTAGAATAGCTTCCATTTGTCCTAATTTTTTCTTACTCTTTTCGATAACTGCTTCATCAGCATTACTAGCCATTAAATCGTATTCGTCATCGATGATTTTTAAAGTGTCTTCGTCCAAATTTAATTTTACAACACGACTTTCATAATACACTGGTCTTGTTGCACCATCTTCTACTGCTTGTGTCATGTCATATATATCAATATATTTACCAAAAACTTCCGTAGTGTTCCGGTCTGCTGAAGAAATAGGCGTTCCAGTAAATCCAATAAAAGTTGCATTAGGTAAACTGTCACGAATAATTCTGGCAATTCCTACTGTACATTTTGCTATTTCTTCACCTTGTTCATTTTTAGTCATTTTTATTTTTTCAGTTAATCCATATTGTCCACGATGTGCCTCATCTGCCATTACAACAATATTTCTTCTATCCGATAATGCAGCATCATATTCTTCAAACTTCTGCATTGTTGTAAAGATAATTCCGTTAGCTTGTCTGCCTTCTAATAATTGTTTTAGATGATCCCTACTTTCTGCTTGGATAGGTGTCTGTCTTAAAAAATCTTTACATTTACTAAATTGTCCATATAACTGATCATCCAAATCATTTCTATCAGTAATAACAACAATAGTTGGACTATTTAATGCTTTTTGTAATAAGTGAGCATAGAATACCATGGATAATGATTTTCCACTTCCTTGTGTATGCCAAAACACTCCTGCTTTTCCATCTGTTTGTGTTGCATTTTTAGTAGAAATAATGGCTTTTTTTACTGCAAAATATTGATGATATCCTGCTAATATTTTAAAAGTTTTAATTCCTTCATTTGAAAAACAAATGAAATTTTTAATAATATCTAATAATCTTCCTTTTTCAAAAATTCCTTCAAAAAAAGTATCGAATTGAGCAAATTTGTCATTTACTCGATTTCCATCTTTACTCTTCCATTCCATAAAGCGATCTTCACCTGAAGTAATCGTTCCAGCTTTTGATACAAGATGATCACTCATAACGCAAATAGCATTATAAATAAACATTGAAGGAATCTCATGCATATAGTTACGTAATTGACGATAAGCCTCTGAAGCATCTGTTTCTTCTCTAGAAGGAGACTTTAATTCCATTACTACTAGTGGTAATCCATTAATAAACAATATGATATCTGGTCTTTTATTACTATTTTCAATAAACGTCCATTGGTTAGCCACAATAAATGAATTGTTATCTACATTATCATAATCAATCAAATAAACTATCGCTGATTTTTCTTCATTATCATCAAAATAACGAACAGGTATGCCATTTTGAAGATAATCCATAAATACCATATTCTTTTGAACCAATTCACCATTTTCAAAGTTTTTTAACTTATACAATGCATCATCTATTGCAGTATGAGGCAATCTATTATTAATTCTTTCAATTGATTCTACTAAGATATCTTCGTATAAAGGACTATAAAAATCTCTTTCAATATTAGGTCCATAAATATGCTCATATTGTAAGTCATTTTTAAATAACTCAATTATTGATTTTTCATAATTTTCTTCATGGTATTCGAATAGCATATCAATCACTCCTTTATTCTCAGATATTTTTCAATTTTTTCAAAGACGAGCTTCTCTTCCATTTCTTTAATCCTATTTAAAAATTCATTTTTTACTTTTTCAGTACTATCTGAATCAAAAAAATATTTTTCAAATTCAGGATTACTTTTAAATGATGAAATATTATTATTTTTCAAATCACTGCCCATTAATATTTCTATCATCAATTTATAATACACATCAGCTATTCTCGTTAATATATATTCACTATCTCGATCAAGCAATAATGAATACTGTTTGATAATTCTTTTTTGTCTACCAATATAAGTTATAAAATTTCTTTCATACTCGTCTAAATCACTATCTTTACAATCAATAATCTGATACCCTATCAACTGTTTATGTTCATCATAGATATTCTTTATATTTAATCCAATTTTCTTTTGTATTTCTTCATCACGATCACCGCAATACATAAAAACAATTAAATAATGTCTAGATTTTGTTATAATACTTAATTCGTCAATATCTGATTTTTTTATTTTTGAAAGTGCATTCCCAAAATCTTTCAATTCAGATACTATTTCACGCAATTCCCAACGTTTTTCAAATAAGGAAATATCATTTTGACTTTTAGCGATTTTTTCAGGAACTTTAATAGCAACAATAATTGCTATTAAAGAAGTAAAAACTCCAGTCCAAGAAGCACATACTGAAAGAGCATCCCAATTATTATCTAAAGAAGGATTATATGAAATTTGAAAGCCAAAAATATATGACATAGCTATTCCTATTATTATTACTAAAACTACCATAAATATAGATTCAATTATTTTCTTTTTCATATATTCCCCCCATTTTTACATCAATGATGTGTTTTGCTTTATACTCAAAATTGTTTTTTTCTCTTCTTGATTTTCTAATTAATATTTTATGAATTGCAGTATATACAATATAATACAAACATTATTTGAAAGTATCTATCTTCAAATGTATTAACTTGTGCATCTGTTATATCGTTTATTAATATTTTTGAATCATAGATATCATGGTTATAAAGATTCATTACAGTATAAAAAACCAAATCCATTATCCACCAACAAACTATTTCTTCATCTGTATCTATAGAAGATAACTTTTGATCTTGCCATACATAATCAAATGGTGGTTTTGGTTTACCAATACATAAATCTGATTTGTCTATATACAAATTAAGATACTCATTAATATAATTTCCAATATTTAACTTGCCATCTGTAAAACAAATATTTGAAAATTGTTTAAATTTATTGACCGGTTCAAAAATTCGTGGAGTTCTTTCCCATTTCTTTTCCTTATACTGCTCAAAAGCTTTATGAAAATATTTTGCGTTATCATACAAATAATCACGTTGTGCCAATTGAAATTTTTTAATATCGTTTCTTAGTGACTCTATTGCTTTATCTATCCAATTTGTATCAGCAATAGCACGTATATTGTATTGTTCAACACGCATTATTTCATTTTGCAATTCTATAGAACATTTACAAAAATTCGTGTATATTTTACGGGTATGTTTTTGATGTCTAGATAAATTACCAGCAATAACACACCAAGGCAAATAATCAATCTCTTCTGCATTATCTATTAAAAACCTATGTGCTTCTTCCTCTAATTTTCTTTTTTGTTCATTTTCTTCCATCATTTCTATTTCCTGTTCATGTCGTTTTTGTAACCGATATATTCTAAACGAAACAAAAATTGTTGCACCCAAAGAAAGTAAACTTATTATAATTTGTATTACATTACTATATTTATCTACCCATTCAATCATTATAAACTCCTTTTGTTTTTATAAACAATAATTTAACGGCTTAAATGTCGATATCAGAAACATCAAGCTCGCCGGACATTAACTTTGGAAGTAATGTATCTCTTAAAGAAGCGAGCTTGACATTCTCTTTGTTGTTAGCTTCCCATTTAGTCATTAATGAACCTGAAAATCCCTCAAATTTTTTAAGTATATCCTTATCAGGAACTAACACGACCACCTTTTTCATATCTCCTTGTGTGATAAGTGGTTGCGTTGAACCTCGATTCATTGACGAATAATCAATTCTGTGCAGAATTTGATTAGTAAATTCGTAATAAGGACTTGTTATTACAAGTGTATTATCAGAAGTCCAGCAAGGAGTATTAAATCTTTGAATAACGCCGTGAGTTCCTACTCGACCGGTAACGAGAATTTTATCTGTGTGGTTTGCTTTAGAAGTAAATCCCATAACAGATGCCGCACCAACAATAGGAATAGATGTTTCTTGATTGCACAATTCAGATTTTACAGGAGGACGTTTTCCACTTGCAATATCTGCAATTGTTGAAAGCTCTTGATAACTCCAATTATCAGGACAAACGCCATTTGTGAGTTCAAAGTTTTCAAACCACGACTGATAAAGCACAGAAACTTGCTGCTCTAAATTATTGTTTATTCTCAAATTGTTCTCGATTTTATCATCAAAATTAGCTAACATTTTCGCTATCCGAATTTGTGTTTCGATATTAGGTATAGCAACCTCAATATTTGCAAAAGTATCCTTTGTAATCGTATCGAATACTGAACCGTGAGTCATTACTTTAAGTTTTGTCACGCTGTTTTTTATCAAATAATACAAAAAAGTACTATCAATACTTTCTTTGGCTCTTATTCCATAACAAGATTGATTAAAAGCCATCGGAAATGGTATCATTGCCATCTCTCCAACCGTTCCACGAGCAGAAATAATGATGTCATCTTTCTGAAGCAGTTTTGTGGAACTATTATTAAGTCCTTCTTCAGTAATAGTTTTTTCTGTGGAATAAACATATCGGTTATCATTATTAAAATCTTTTACTGATAACCAGTTAATATTTCCACCCCAGTACTCTGCCTTAGAAGTTTTGGGTGTTCCACCGCCGATAAGGTCTACTATATCTATTAGTGAAGTTTTCAACCATTTATCCATAATTGCTATCCTCTCTATCCAATGTATTTCCGATGAGCAATCTTAACATTGCTCTGCTTTACCATTGCGTATTGCAAGGTCGTATCTATTTTTCTATGCCCCAAAAGTTGCTGAAGCTGTTCAATAGGCATTCCCTTATCTATTGCCATAGTTGCAAGTGTTCGTCTAAACTTGTGCGGATGTACCTTATTCAGTCCTAATTGCTTTCCAAATTCCCTCAGGCGGACTTCAACACCACCAATTTTTAGCCTTTTGTGTGGCGATTTCAATGATACAAACAGTGCTGGATTGTCGTCCGTTCTGCTTTCCAAATAGTTCAGCAAATGTATTTTTGTACGAGCATCAAAATAGACTACTCGCTCTTTGCTGCCTTTACCAAACACAATACATTCCCTCTCATTGAAATCAATATCATTTCGATTAAGTAGTACCATTTCTCCAACACGCATGCCTGTTGAAGCCAACATATCAATAATCGCCAAGTCTCGAAATTCTGTACAGTTATCCCTCATAAGCTCCAATGCCTCGTCAGAATACGTTTCCTTGATGTTTGTACCAGTCTTAACTCTATGTATGCGTCTGACCGGGCTTTTCAGTATGTAATCCTCGTCCTCTAGCCAAGAGAAGAAACTAGAAAGGATGCGGCGGATATTGTCTATCGTAACCTTGCTTGACTTCTTCTTTTCCTGATATTCCGTCAGGTATCCTCTGATGTCATCTGTTACTATATGCTTAACATCTTTTTGAAGTTCACAGAGCATAGCTTCGATGGTTGCTTTGTAGTATTTAAGAGACTTCTCGGAGCAACCCTCTATTCGCTTCGCCGATAGGAACATTTCCACATAATTCCGCTCCGTATATTCCTCCTTTTTTTGATTTTTCGTTACCTCATACTTTGCTAAGGTGTATTGCAATATCTCTTGCAATTTTTCGTTTTGAGCATTGTTCAGGTAAGGTAACATTTCCTGAACAACATCTTTGATTAGATCTTTTTTCACAGTCATTCTCCTTTTGTTTATTAGGAGGACGAATACAGCGGCAGTCCCTTTTATGAACTCTCGTCACTGGTGAGAGTTAGTAAATAATCATTTTATCCACTCTATTATGGTAGGAATCAATCCAATTAGTCCTCCTAATATCGCACTGATTATTGCTATTTTCCATTCACGGCGGGACAAATGTTTTTTCTCTTTTTCATATTGTTGTTTTAACTCAAAATATGTTTTGCCTTTTTGGGTTATTTTTATTAGAACATATTTTGATTCTACATCTGAAAATGTTGTGCACTCTCTACCTTCTACATATCCCTTTTTCACTAATGACTCTATAGCAGTTCCACTTACATTATCATTACAAATGGTATCTTTTTTTATTAAGGACTGTAAAAGGCATTCTGATTCTTCATCTAAGTGTTCGAATTCCATAATATTTCCTTTCATATTATAAACAATAATTTAACTGAACAATTTACCACAATTGTAGATAATCTTATTAGTAAATTTGAAAACTATCAAGAATTCAAATTAACCGATATAGCTGATTGCCAAAATGGCAAAGCATTTTATAAGGATGGTTATGACGATAATGGAGCTATGGTTATTGATTTAGGTAATGTTAATACTTCTGCAACTTTTGTTAAAACAAATTCAGATAAATATATATCCATGTCTCGTTATAATGATCCTAAATTATCGAAATATAGAGTTCTCAAAGATGACTTAGTAATGGTTATGACAGATAGAAAAAGTACAATGGATTTATTAGGAAAAACAGGAAAAATATACCAAGAAGGATTATATTTATTGAATCAAAGGATGTATCGCATAAGAGCAAAAAACAATATAAATGTTAATTACTTATATGCAGTTCTTAATTCTTCAGAAACAAGTGCTGCTCTTAAAGAAAAAGCACTTGGTTCTGTCCAAAAATATGTAAATACTGGTGATATAAATGAATTGCTTATAAAAATACCTTCTATTAGTGAGATGAATGAAATTGCATCGATTATTGACCCTATTATGCAAATGATTGAAAATAACACTTTGGAGAACAATAATCTAGTGGCGTTAAGAGATGCCCTCTTACCAAAGTTGATGTCCGGCGAGCTCGATGTGTCGGACATCGACCTTTAAGCCGCTAAATTATTGTTTATCTTCTCATTCTCTTTGATTTTTTCATCAATAGAATTTAACACCCTAACTATTTTTCTTTGAGTTTCCAGTTGAGGTAACCTAATTGGTATTTGTTCGATAACATTTCTTTTTGCAATATTTACTTGCACAGAACCACTTGAACGAGAAACAATAGCGTTATATCCAACCTTTGATGAAAAAAAATATTTCAAATAAAGAGGCAATACTTTGTCTGTATCTACTCTAAGCAACAGCAGTGCTTGACTAATAATTCCGTTAGGATCATCATCTTTAATAATAGAAACTTTACCTACAGTTCCTGAACAACTAATTATCAAGTCATCTTTTCTCACCTGAAATCGTTTCATTTCATTAAATTTTTGTTCATCAATATAATATCTAAATTCTCTACTATTATAGATAGCGTGTTGTTGTTCATAAACGGGTATACCATCTTCTTTCATATCTCCTCTTTTAAGAGCAGAACCAAAGGGACCTCTTATGTATCCTTTATCTACTAAAACTTCAGAAAGGATTGTCTCATTCCATTCATTCATAATTGTTATTCTCCCTATTTCATATATTTTTTAATCAATCTAACAATTTCCATATTTTTACACTACAGACTTTAAGATTGTACTTAATCAACGTTGTTATAATCCATTTAGATAGCACTCTAAAATTATATTTTATATCCAATTGCCCCCAATTTCTTACGAATTTCATCTTCTAACTCGTGGGACTTAGCAAACATAACTGATAATTCAGAAGTAAGACGTTTCATCTTATCCTCAAATGGTTCTCCATCATCCTCTTGTTCCTCAATACCTACATATCTTCCTGGAGTTAAAATATAGTCTTGTTTTGCTATATCTTCTGTAGTCACAATGGCACAAAATCCTTTTACCTCTTCTAAGGTACCATTTTGAAATAATTCAAACGTGTCTGCTAGCTTTTTAATATCTTCAGTAGTAAAGTCTCTATGTTTACGATCTACCATATATCCCATTTTGCGTGCATCAATGAAAAGAGTTTTTCCTTTTTGTTTTTTATTTTTACTAATAAACCATAATGTTACAGGGATTGTAACACTATAGAATAATTGTGTTGGTAATGCTACAATTCCTTCGATTAGATCTGCTTCTATAATATTTTTTCGAATTTCTCCTTCTCCTGATGTTTGAGATGATAATGCGCCATTAGCTAATACTAAACCTATTTTTCCATTTGGTGCCAAATGGTGAATCATGTGCTGAATCCATGCAAAGTTCGCATTTCCTTCAGGTGGTAACCCATATTTCCAACGAACATCATCCTTTAATTTATCCTGCCCCCAGTTTTTTAAATTGAATGGTGGATTTGCCATGATAAAGTCTGCTTTTAATGTTTTATGTAAATCATTAAAGAATGTATCTGCTTGATATGGTCCAAAATCTGCATCAATGCCTCTAATTGCCATATTCATCTTAGCCATTTTCCATGTATCAGCGTTTGATTCTTGACCATAAACCGATATTCTATTTCTATTACCAGAATGTGCTTGTAAGAACTTTACACTTTGTACAAACATTCCTCCAGACCCACAACATGGATCATACACTCGACAATCTTCAAAAGGTTTCAATATTTCAACAATTGTTTTAACAATACTAGAAGGTGTATAGAACTCTCCACCTTTTGTTCCTTCATATGCTGCAAACTGTGCTATGCAATATTCATATGTACGACCTAATATATCTCGATCCCCATCAATATCTTCCATATTCACTTCGTTTGTAAATAAATCAACAACTTCTCCTAATACTCGTTTATCTAAATCAGGGTTACCATATATCTTTGGCAATACATTTTTAAGGCTCTTATTTTCATCTTCGATTGCTCTCATTGCATCATCTAATACAGTTCCAATTTCAGGTGTATGTGCTGCAGAAGCAATTACATTCCAACGCGCTCTTTCAGGTACATAAAATATATTTTCTTCTATATATGCATCTTTATCATTTTCAAAACCATAACCTTCTTTTACTAGTTCATTGTATCGTTTTTCAAATGCACTAGAAATGTATCTTAAAAATATCAAGCCAACAATCACTTTACGATAATCAGCTGCTGGAATATGCCCCCAAAGAACACAGGCTGCATCCCATATTTGTTTTTCAAATCCTATTTTTGTATTTTCTTTTGCCATCACTATTTCTCCTTATCTTCTGATATAAATTCAAGAATATCATCTATCTTACAATCTAAAGTACAACATATTTTTCCTAGTACTTCCAATGAAACATTCTGATTTCGAGAAAGTCTCGCCATCGTATTTTGACTAATACCTGCCATCTTAGCAAATTCCATTTTTCTAATTCCTCTATCAATCAATAATTTAAAAAATTTGTTGTAACATACTTTCATAGATTATCCTCCATACTATTTGTAATTATACATTTTATTTGTAATCATTTATATAGTTTTCTTGCACTTTTACAAGTTTTTTATCAATTTTGATAATATAATTTCTATTACCACACTTCAATTTAGTCAATTTTGTGAAAAATGACTAAATTAAAAAATGAATGATTAAATTAAAAGAAGTAGGCCTCCTCCTATTTCAATCTATTTAATTCCAAATAATTTCTTCTCGTGAATTGAAAAAATAAATTCCACACCCAGAACAATTTTGTAGAATTTACTCTTACAACATCACCTTCTCTTGCCACTCAACTTTAAGAGGTAATTATCAAGACTAACAATAAACGTCTTACCCTTTCTAATCGTTTGATCATTGAACACGCACTTAACAATGATGCTTCTCGTAAAGTTATTTCTGATGCTCTTGATATAGATAAATCTTCCATCTATAAAGAGATCAAAGATCATGCTTTCTTTAAATCTTTCTCTCATCAATGGGTTTCTACGAAAGGTAATTATAATTGTATTTACATTCAAAATTATGGATACAATTCGCTTTGTACAGAGACTTGTGCTAAATGCGAACTAATCCCCTGTAATACCAAGGATTCTTCAAGTGGTGTCTGTAATGGTTATAAACTGAAATTCTCTCGTATGCTTATCGAAAAACGCTAAGAAGCAAAAAGAGTACAAACTGAATATGAATATACTTTAAAAGATTCTAGGCTTAGTTGGAGTAATTCTTATTTCATGACACGTACAAAAATCAAACTCTGTAAAAAATAATTTATAACTATATTAAACAAGATGCTTTTGAACAGTTTGGAATTACAAACATGGATCTTCGTTTTAAAGTTTCAAGAAAACTACAGAAAAAAACACGAATATAGACCAAGAAAAGATTAGAAATATTAAAGGGATGTACTTATAAAGATTTTGAAAAGTATATGGCTAAGCATCCGAATGTATCTATTATTGAGATGGATACAGTTTATAATGATGTTTCCAATAGACCTTTGATGCAAACGTTCCAATTTGTCGATTATCATTTTATGACAGGGATCTATCATCAAGCCAAGACATCGCAAGAGATGTTGGAAGGTGTGCAACAGTTTCATTCAGCGATAGGAGAAGAAGATTTCAATAAGCTTTTCGAAGTGATTTTGACCGATTGTAGTTCTGAATTTGTCTGTGCGGAAGAAATTGAGAAACTTAGTTGCCATGTCTTCTATTGTGATTCAATGTCTTTTTGTCAAAAACCACACGTAGAAAACAATCATAATTTATTTCATTTCATCTGTCCTAGTGAAAAAGATCTAAAAAAGATAGGACACCATTCCCAAAAAGATGTCGATCTCATCTTCTCGCATGTGAATTCTTACGCACGAAAATCACTCAAAGGAAAAAGTACTATCTTAGTCTTCCATTTCTTCCATTCTGAATCCCATATTTTAGAAAGGATAGAAATTAAAGAAATAGATTCAGAAACCATTGATCTATCTCCGAATTTAATCAAGAAAAAAGTTCAATATCCTTTGATAGACATTGAACTGATTTCTTTTAACAATACAAACTATTAGTAATCTTTTCAATTTTTTCTATCATCTTCTCTAACCAAAATTTTTTAATTGGATCCATTTCAGACTCGCTAGAACGATAATCTCTTATTTCATCTTTTAAAGATATTAAAGAAGTTATATTTTCATGCAATATCTTACTTCTCCTCCATTCTGATAAATTTGAGACATATACATCGTCTAATAAATAATAAATCTCTCTTATTTCAGATCCCAGTGTTGCTTCTTTTAGCTTCTTTAAAATTTTGTCTACTATATTTTTCGGTAAATAATTTACTTCGAAAGTATTAATTCTATTTGTTAAATTAAAAGAAGTATTATTACAAACTTTTTCAAATGGATTTTCAACTTGAATACCATTTTTTTGTAAAAGTAAATACAAATAAGATTTATATATCTCGGTTTCCTTCTCATTTTCAAAGTTATAAATTTTCAAATCAGTAATGGATGCCTCTGGTATCTTAGCTATGTTATTGTTTTCTCTTAATGAAGTAATAAAACTCTTTATTAGGTTACCTTCTAAAATATTATACTCGTCAAGGAATACCAAACTACTTAGTATTCTCTTATATAACATAAAATCGATTTTATCAACATTATTTTTCAAATACAAAAAATTGTTTTGTACTTCTTCACTATTTAAACAGTTCCAATCATAAATAGCACTTACCGCAACATCTATTTTATTTTTGGAATTCACAATATCATAATACATCCATATCTTCTCAACAAATTGTACATTGCTACTATTTTCTATCCCTCTAATATAGTCTGATAGAAATCTTTCAAGTAGATCTAGATTTAATTCTTGTTTTTTGTCTTGCTTAAATGATAAACATTCTTTAAAAATAAATATACAGTAATTATCTAGCAACTTATTAATATTTGTACTATTTGAATTCTTCTCATTCTTTAAACTTCCGTATAGAATAAACATCTTGCTTAAGAAAAATTGATATGTTCGTAAATTTATATAGCTTTGTTGTTCCATTATTTCTGAAATTTCGTTTTCCTTGTTTGAAATTAAATCAATGATATTTTTATAGTAATCATAATCTCCAATATTTTTGTAATATGAGGAAATACTTTTCAAAATCTCAGCTATTGTTTCTTTTATATTCGGCTTAAAAATATATACTCTTCCTATTACTTTCTCTTTTAGTATATGGTACCTACTTTTTTCAAAAAAAAGTGTTTTCATTCTATCTTTAGGAACTTCAAATGTCATTTCATTCTTTTTAGAACCATTCCCATTAGATTGATTATTATACCATTTATCAGTTAGGGATGTTTTATCCTCTTCAATTAGTTGACAATCTTTTGCAACCAAATACTTCAATTCCAAATTATCAATTTTATAATCAATTTCTTTTTCATTAGCTAATATTATTACTTTATATCCCTGATGTTCCACTAATCCATTAATATGGCCAAGTACGTCTAATATTGGTATAGTCGATCTTTCCAAATCATCCAAAATTAGAACAATGTTACTTCTCTTCATACTACCTTTTTTTACTAAATCTAAACACTGATTGATATATTTATCATTTATTCCCTTTTTTTCTAAAATATCAACAGCTATTGAAGTACCTAATCTAGTTATTTCATATTTCTGCCTTGTAGATTTCCTACCATAAAGATACTGTATTCTTATTTGTTTATTAATTTCCCTAATATCTGTTATCCCGTACAAAGAAATATATATGTAGTGCTTATTATTTGATTGAGAATTAAGATACTGTTTAATAAAAAAAGTTTTCCCACTTCCCCACACTCCATCGATCAAAATTGCATATGGGTAAGTGTTATCCGCTAAATATTTATCGATTTCTAATGTCAAATCAACAGACCCAACCACTTTTTATCCCTCCCTTTCCATAAGTATAATACAGATCAATTAAATTTTACATAAACAACTTTAGCAACTGGTTTTTAGAAAGGAGGACGTTTTTATGTTAAAAAGACCTCAGAGGACGCATCCTCTAAGGTCTAATTTTTTCTGTATTTTTTGTTTTAAATGTCATTCTTGTCATCCTTTTGGGGGATAACAGGCTTTGCTAAAAACACAATATTAACAGTTGCAAAACAACAATCGTTATTCGAACTCAATCGTTCCCGGAGGCTTGGATGTAATGTCATAGACAACACGGTTGACATGTGCGACTTCATTGACAATACGGTTTGAAATGATGTCTAACACTTCGTATGGGATCTTTGCCCAATCGGCAGTCATACCATCAATGGAAGTGACTGCACGGATCGCTACGGCATAATCATAAGTTCTTTGATCTCCCATGACACCAACGGAACGCATGTTGGTCAAGCAGGTGAAATACTGCCAGATCTCTTTCTGCAAGCCCGCTTTCGCAATCTCCTCACGTAAGATCGCATCTGACTCACGAACGATCTCCAGTTTTTCTTCTGTAATATCACCTAAGATACGAATACCAAGACCAGGTCCTGGGAATGGCTGACGCCATACCATTTCTTCTGGTAAACCTAATTCGATTCCTAGTGCACGCACTTCATCTTTGAATAACGTATTTAACGGCTCGATCAATTGGAACTGCATATCTTCTGGTAACCCACCTACATTGTGATGGGATTTGATCGTCTGTGCCGTCTTGGTACCACTCTCGATCACATCCGTATACAACGTGCCCTGTGCCAGCCATTTGATATCTTCTCCAACGATCAGTTTCTTTACTTCTTCATCAAACGTATAGACGAATTCATTTCCAATGATCTTGCGTTTCTTTTCTGGATCGCTGACACCTGCAAGCTTTCCTAAGAAACGATCTTTGGCATCGACCTTTGTCAGGTTGATCTTCATGTTCTTACCAAACATTTCAACGACGCTTTCAGCTTCGCCCTTGCGCAACAAACCATGATCGATGAACATGCAATACAGCTGCGGACCGATTGCTTTATGTAACAGTGCTGCTACGACGCTGGAGTCCACACCGCCAGAAAGCGCTAATAACACTTTATCTTCTTTGACCTGTGCACGGATCTTTTCTACTTGCAATTCGATGAAATCATGCATGGACCAATCATCTTTTGCCTGACATACTTCAAACACGAAATTGCGCAAGA
Organism: uncultured Merdibacter sp.; assembly: GCA_965151435.1. Lineage (GTDB taxonomy): Bacteria > Bacillota_I > Bacilli_A > Erysipelotrichales > Erysipelotrichaceae > Merdibacter. The sequence continues at coordinate 19,256 of CBCTZR010000009.1, forward strand.
TATCATTTCCATATACCGAATGACGCACTTCCGGATGGAACTGCAACGTATAGATCTTCTTCTCATCATTGGCACTTGCCGCAAACGGACACGTATCGCTGCTGGCAACCGCATGGAAACCTGGTGCTAATTCGGATACCTGATCCCCATGTGACATCCATACGACCTGTTCTGCCGGCAATCCTTTGAACAGCGGACAAGCAGTATCCGCCTTGATCTGCGTACGTCCATATTCCTTTGCCTCACAAGACTTTACGTTTCCCCCATTCATATAATGCGTCATCTGCATACCATAGCAGATACCCAAAATAGGGATTCCGGACGTAAAGATCGCCGGATCACAACGAAACGCATCTTCATCATAAACACTGTTTGGTCCACCGCTAAAGATAATTCCTTTGACATCTCCCAACGCTTTGATTTCCTCTAACGTCATCGTATGTGGATGTAATTCTGAATACACGTGAAATTCACGAATTCTGCGGGCAATCAGCTGATTATACTGACTACCGAAATCTAAAACAATAATCTTATCGGACATTGTCGACACTCCTTCAATATTTTCTTATTTATCATATCATAAATCAAGCTTCAAGAAAACCGAAATACCGACAAAACAAGCATCTTCCAAAGAAAAGCAGCATCGCCTTTTTCAGCCATGCTGCTTCGTGTTAATTGTACTGTTCGATCAAGGAACGAAGGTTAGTTTCCAACTCTTCACTGTACGCACCGCCAAATTCCATGAACGTCATGCTGCCGCCGCCTTTAAAATGATACTCTTCCATCAATAAACGCTTGATCGGTTTCAGATCATACGTACTCGTTGCTCCTTTTGCCAAAATGACCTTTACCTTATCCTCTTCTCTTCTTAAGAAACAGATCGCTTTCTCGCTGTTTTCCACGATCATCTTTGCTAACAAACGCAAATCGGATGCACTGTACTCTTCATAACGGCGATAAAGGCAGCTTTGCTCGCTCTTGCAGACATCTGCACATTCTTTATCAAAATAAAGATGGCGCCAGCTTTCCAGTTCTTTTTGCATCAAGTTTTTCTGTGAAATCAGTTTAGCAATACCGGTATTCAAATAGACATGCGGCACAGACAATGTTTCACATGCCTCATCCAACACCTCATAACGCTGGGTGATATTATTTAACAACTGATCGCCACAGGCATAACGGATGCGATATCCGCGTGAGCTCTTTTCAAATCCGATGATCTGTACCATCTGCAGATAACGCAAAGAAGGAACATGCATACAACCACAAGGTACGACATCCAGATTCCCGATGCGCACCAGACGGATATCATCGGAAGGAAGCTTCTTATTCGAACACAACAAGCGTGCATCTTTCTGAGATGGATATAAGATCGTCACAGCGAGATCATCCCGTATCAGGCCATTGCATGTCACCTGCAATTCGATCGCCATCTTCTTATTAAAGTCCCGTAGATCAAATTCTACATAGCATTCATCTGTCCCTACATGATGACTGACGGTTTGTACACCATAGATGCTTTCCACCAAAGCGCTGATCAAATGCTGCGCTGTGTGCGCCTGACATTTTAAAAAACGCGTATGCGGGTTGACATTCATGAAGACATTTCCTTCCAGCTTCTCATCCAACAAATGCCAATAGCGTCCTTCATCAACCTTCAGCCCCTTTACCGAGTGTTTGTTGATCATGCCGCTATCATCCGCCATTCCGCCTTTTCCCTGATAAAAAATTGTATCTTTAAAACAATGCCAGTACAGTCCATTGTCTTCACGCACTTCTTCTACTCTGGTGCTCAATTCTGTCTTAAAACAATTATCCAACATCTTATTGATCATTGCAAAACCTCCATTCTGTGTATTTCATGACGTTTATTGATACCATTGTAACACAAAATCTAACTACAATTTCCGTATTCTCTGTCGATAATTGTGTGAAATCTTGTGTTCTTTCCTATAAAAGCATGCTATAATACGCAAAGAATAGATAGGAGTGAGCGCATGAATCAAGTAGCCGATCAATGGAAAGACTATGAGTGTATCGATGCCGGTAACGGAGAAAAACTGGAACGATGGAAAGATGTGATCCTTCGCCGTCCCGATCCGTTAGCTTTATGGCCAATTGAAGAGGAAAGCGGTCTTTGGACCCATCCACATGCGCATTATCATCGTTCCAACAAAGGCGGCGGACATTGGGAATATAAGAAAAAACTGCCGGAAAGCTGGGTCGTTTCCTATCGTGATCTGCACTTTAAAGTAAGTCCCACCGGTTTTAAACACACCGGTCTGTTTCCTGAACAAGCAGCAAACTGGGATTTTATCATCGAGCAGATTCAACAGGCAAGCAAAGAGATCCGCGTCTTAAACCTCTTTGCCTATACAGGCGGAGCGACCATGGCAGCTTCTTATGGCGGAGCGAGCGAAGTCGTCCATGTCGATGCCAGCAAAGGTATGGTCCAGTGGGCCAAAGAAAATATGGTGCTTTCTCATTTAGAAAATCATAAGATCCGTTTCATCGTCGATGACGTCTTGAAATTTGTTGAACGAGAAAAACGTCGAGGACGCACCTATCATGCGATCATCATGGATCCCCCTAGCTATGGACGCGGTCCAAAAGGAGAAATCTGGAAGATCGAAGAACAGCTCTATCCGTTGGTATCTTCTTGTTTGGATATCCTAGATTCCGATCCACTCTTCTTTTTGATCAACTCTTATACGACTGGTTTCCCTGCCAGCGTGCTCAACAACATCCTAAAAGCGACTGTTGGTAAACGCCATCCTGACGGAACGATCACCTGCGGTGAAATCGGTTTACCGATCACGAAGACAAACACCGTATTGCCTTGCGGCATCTATGGACGCTGGGTCAAAGAACAAAAATAAATACGTAAAGGAATGGTTCTGCCATTCCTTTATTTATAGGAAAGAATGAATTATTTTCAAAGTTTCATATTTTTTTACATCGTTTTCAAAAAATATGAAATTATCTTTCTTTTTACTCTTGACGAAAGCTGAAATTGGTACTACTCTAAAAACAAAAGAAGTTCGAAAGGGGTAATTTTCAATGGAAATCAAAATTGAACGCGCACAAACATTAAAACCAAAACCAGCAGCAGACGCAGAGCTTGGTTTTGGTAAATACTATACCGATCACATGTTCATCATGGACTGGGACAGAGACATCGGATGGCATGATGCCCGCATCGTTCCATTTGGTCCGATCGCCCTGGATCCAGCCAGCATGGTCCTTCACTATGCACAAGAAACGTTTGAAGGCCTCAAAGCTTATCGCACCAAAGATAATCGGATCTTATTGTTCCGCCCGGAAATGAACGCTCGACGCTTTGCAAATTCCAACCGTCGTCTGTGCATGCCGGAAGTGTCCGAAGAAGATTTTGTCGAAGCTGTCACAAAACTGGTTGCTTATGAACAAGACTGGGTACCTGCACAGGAAGGCACTTCCCTCTACATCCGTCCGTTCATGTTCGCTACAGAAGCTGCCGTTGGTGTGCATCCTGCCAGCTCTTATAAATTTGTCATCATCTTATCACCAGTCGGCGCTTATTATCCAGAAGGCGTCAATCCAGTAAAGATCTATGTAGAAGACGAGTATGTACGTGCAACACCAGGAGGTACTGGCTTTACGAAATGCGGCGGTAACTATGCAGCCAGCATTGCTGCACAAGTCAAAGCACAGGAATTGGGCTATACTCAAGTACTGTGGTTAGATGGTGTCCATCGTAAATATGTAGAAGAAGTTGGTACGATGAACGTCATGTTCATGATCGACAATGAGATCTATACGGCTCCTTGTGATGGAACCGTACTACCAGGAGTTACCCGTGATTCGATCATTCACATCTTAAAATCTTGGGGTTATAAAGTGAATGAAGTGCATCTGGCAATCGATGACTTGATGAAAGCAGGAGAAAATCATACCTTGCAGGAAGCATTCGGTACAGGTACTGCTGCCGTCATCTCTCCGATCGGTGAACTACGCTACAAAGATGAAGAAGTCATGATCAATGACTTCAAGACCGGAGAACTCACACAGAAGCTGTATGATACATTGACCGGTATCCAATGGGGCAACGTAGAAGATACTTTCGGTTGGACAAAAGAAGTAAAATAATATACGACAAAAAGGAATGTGTACCCTATCTACACATTCCTTTTCTTTTTCATTTCATCAACCGATCAACGTATCATTGAAATATTTTCGATTCAGCTCCTCTGTATAGATCAGACCGCGATCAGTATTTATGCTGATTCGCGTTGGCATGTCGATTCCATTTTCATACAGAAGTTGTGTCATTTTGATCACATAACATTGATTGAGAAAACAACCAATTGAAGTTGCAGGATAACCCACCTTTCTATTTCCGATATTCATCAATAATTGATCGCTCGGACAATGATTATCGATAACAACATCTGCATAAAGATAAGCTGGTTCAGGGAATGTATCCGCATATTTTTTATTCGTATGCAGGATCACATGACATCCTTTTTCTTTTAATAACGACACCATCCTTTTCATTGCAGGTTCACTTGCCGATTGACTGACAAGAAAGAAAGTATCGCCTTTCTTAGGTTCTACACTATATAAGATCGCATCAGCATATGTTTCGATCGATGCATACATTTTTGCTTTTTCCAATCCTTCATAAAATTGAATATCGGTATTTTGCATGACCATGGAACGATTACACATGATTGTTCCGGCACGAGAATGTATCTCTTCAATCAAACTATGATCATGTACCATTCCAAACATTAAGTTTCGTCGATCTTTCATAATCGCATCTACGGACAATTGTGCTGCTGCAACGACCCTATCCAAAGCTGTCTCCACCACTTCATCAAACAATGCAAAATAACGCTCACTATATGCCTTTAAAGCATCTATCACGATCATAGGATCAATCGCACCTTCATTCAAATACTTCCCTTGAAGCAACTCTTCTTCTGAACATTTTTTCGCATGCAATATCGTTGCAAAGCATACATTCAATGCCTGTAGCAAATATGTCCCTATACAATTGGATGTAGGACCTTGCCGCTTTCCATTGACCGTCAAAAATGCTGCATCGCCGTCTTCACCACAATTATCAATAACCACATCCGCATATTCATACATCTTTTTATTGGAAGGATGTCTTGCACTTACTCGCTGTGTCTGTTTCATATTCGTCTGTGTAATCAGATAGATGCCATTCTCCCGGCATCTTTTTGCCAATTCAACGACAACTCCATTTGTTCCTGAATTAGAAATCAACCATAACACATCTCCTGCTTTCAAGTCCATCATTCGATAAAATACTTCTCCAAACTCATAATTTCGTTCAACAAATCCTGCTTTCAACGGATGTCCAAACAAATCCTGGGGATTATAAGGAGATACAAAAGAAAAACCTCCACATTGTTCCATCATCTCTTCCGACAAAATATGTCCATGGCCAGAGCCAAACATTCGAAATTGCCCTCCCTGTGCCACTCTTTTCAAAATTTCTTCAGCAATTACAGGAAGTTTAATAAATTGTGTATCCGTCACTTTTTGTAAGATGGTTTTTACATACTGCGCATATTCATGTAACATATTCTTTTTCCTTTCTTCATTACCCAATACTGCTCATACCTTCCGTTCAATCAACATTCTATCGGCAGTTCTCACAGGTTCTACGTACAATACTTACCGAATAGTAAAAGGATGATTTCTTTTCTAACATGCATATTTCACAAGAACTAACACTATCCTTAGGATCTTTCAAAAACAATATATAAATACATTTCAATCGTTACAAACAAAATTAAGAGAGAATACGAGAAATGAACCTAACAAGAAGTTCATCCATGGTTTCAAATGAGAAAACACATCGAAGAACAAGCGCAATGTCCCTCAAAAATACAAAAGAGAGCACAGAGCGCTCTCTTTTCTTATCTTCTTATAAATCTTTGATCAGCGCCATGAAATCAACATCACTATCAGTTGGCACCATCTTTGCCGTATAGCGAACGCCTTTATCATACAATTCTCTAAAGATATTAGCTTCTTCAGGTGTTACACATACACCTTTTTTCACTTCAACAGCACCTGGTTTTCCACCCATATTTCCTACATTTACTGTTTTTATTTCAAATCCCAGATCGTATAATTCTTTGAGATTCGCCGGATTCTTCAACAAGATGAAAACACGTTCATCTCCATAAGGGTTCTCCGCCAACCGCTCCACAGCGCGTTTCGGAGAGAAAATAGATAATTTTACACCTTGCGGACATGCCAAGCGCAACACCTTTTTTTGTAAATCGCTTTGTGCAGATTCATTATCAATTACAATGATTCGATTTGGTTTTAACGCATGTGTCCAAACGGTAGCCACTTGTCCGTGAATCAATCGTTCTTCAATTCTAATATTGATAATTTCCATGTTTTCTTTTTCCTTTCTTACAAACCTCTGCCTCGTGGATCATAGTCATCTGGATTTTTGCTTGATGCTTCCAAAGAAGTCTTTTTATTAACTTTATAGTTTGGTTTCATCTCTAATTCTCCCTGCAATAAAGGATCATTTGTTGACTCCATAAAGTTTTGAAGCCGTGCGCGCATATCTTCTGCAACTGTCTGCAAAGCTGGATCATCGATCAAGTTATTGACTTCATCCGGATCATAATAACAATCATATAATCCCTCAGTTGGTTTTTCTCTTTCTTTTAATCCATATTGCATCAAGAAATCTTTCTGTGCAGATTCATCAATATTGGACAAATTTGTTATCGTCCAAGTCGGATCATAATAACGAATGTATTTATATCGATGAGTTCGTACACAACGCATTGGTTCATAAGATGCATGGAAATTCACTTCTCCATAAATAGCATCACGCACAGTGATAGAAGGATCCTCTAGAACCTCTTTCATCGAATGACCTTCTAATCCATCAGGAATATCAACACCCAACAAATCACAGATCGTCGGATAAACATCAATATGTGATACCAACTGATCATAAACCACGCCATGACCAAGTGTTGGATGACGCAAGATCAAACTGATACCAATGCCTGTATCTTTCAAATTACATTTATGGAATGGTAAAGCAACACCATGATCAGTAGTGAATAAGATCACCGTCTGATCCAGCACACCCTTTTCTTTCAGCGCATCGATCAAAAGACCAATATTTTGATCCGCATACTGTGCCGTCGTCATGAACTGTGCTTGATCATGGCGATTTCCTTCATTGCTTTCTCCTGGAAAGGCAGGTTTTACATAACGTTCATCGATGTTTTCAGCTACAGACACCGGATAAGGACGATGCGTACTATGCATTCCATAGGTCAACATAAAAGGCTTTGAAAGATCTGCTTCTTTCAACCAACGAATAGCTTCCATCACATTTTGACGATCCCATTCATGTAGATTTTCTCTTGGGAATTCTTTACTGGATGTCGTTAAGATCGAATCATAACCAAGATCACGCAAGGATTGCTCATCAATATCGAGATACCATCCAACTTCATGCTGAATACCACTGATCGCTGTCTGATATCCTTTGCTTCTTAAATAACTTGCTAAATGCTCACTTGGCTCATATAATGAAAACCCACGTTGTGCCAGACCTAACATCCCATTTTGATGCGGATATTTTCCCGTCAACATCCCCGCTCTGCTCGGCGAGCAAGTCGGTGAACAACAATATGCATGTGTAAATAACGTTCCTTCTTCTGCTAGTTGCTGCAATGCCGCTGTAGGAACATCAAATCCATATGGACTGATCATCCTACCGGTATCGTGTGTATTGATATAAACAAAATTATACATAAATCCTCCTATTTTTCAATGAAGATCGGTGATGACCATACAGCACTGCCATCCTTTTGCCACCCACGGATACGTATGTTTGTACATTCGCTGGTATCCATCGTACGCTCAATCACTGCATGATACCCAATCTTAGGCGTTGCTTGCGAAATTTTTATTTTATAACAATTGTGCCACCAAGAATCCTTTCGATAATAAGAGTGAAAATCATACCGATCTGATAGCAGCGATTCTACTTCTTCCATCAACGGAATGACACGACTGCTGTACAGTAGATCTCGAATGGCAATTTCATATGTTTCTCCATTCAATTCCAATACGACATTTGAATCAATGTGATCTTCAATTTCAAAGATGAAGCCTTCCGTCGTGATTGCACTTGGTCCCATCCACTTACCTGTGGCGGTCGTCTTGTATGAGGTAATTTCAAATGAACAACGATGGTCACTCACGGTTTCTAATTTCTGGCCAAAATTGCTCCAACATTTTTCTATTGAAAGAATCTTGCCTGGTGTAGAGAGTGAACCTTTCCATTGATGAGATGCAATATCAGGAAACACACGTCGATCAGGCCCCCACCCTAGCTCTAATTGAAATTTAAAGCGGATCACGCCCTCTAACGGTTGATCTTCCCATGTCGAAGTATGCGGAATCATTTCAATCACACGGTTATCTTTTAAGATCTCAATGCGATCGATTGCACTTCCTCCTGTGATTTCAGCTCGCAGATGGGCATTCGTATTCGCAGGGATGATCGATCCCATCACTGCATCATCAATAGTAAAATCTAATAAGATCTTATTTTTGCTGACTCCATACACTCTACGATGGATAAATGCATCCCAGATTGCTTCTTTCGAGTGGTCTTCAGCCAAAACAGCACAATAGCCAAACCCATATACACCCGGGCAGGCATGATTATCACCAGATGCAATAACACCAAATCGATGATTGCTCTCCCAGCCTCTCTCTACACAAGTCATACCAGTGCGAGGCCCCATATGTACATGACGATTCATCTCAAAACAAGTTTGATCATTTTCGCTGGAGCCATGAGATGAATAAATCTCAACGAATGGACTAAATATATCATCTTGTGTTTCCCAATTTTTTCCACGATATCCCTTTTGATAAGCAAGATGATGGGGAATTGCAATTGCTTCTGTATGCTCATATATCTTTTTCAACTGCTCGTAACGCAAAGGATATGCCATATCCTCTTGTGTCCCTTTAAAGAAGACATTATGATCACCATCTTCTCCACTTCCCTGCCATTCGTAACCCATCATCATCGGAAATCCCTTTTCATTTTCTTCTTGAACTAGGCTGCGGATATATTCCCAATCTGCCTGGATTTCTTCTGATGCGTATAGATCTTCCACTGCAAAGCCATTTTCAAGTTTCTTCATTCCATAGGGATAATAAGCAAGCGGCCAAAAATCCATCAACTGTTTGATTTGTTCGATCCATTTAGGTAAATCACGAATCTGTTCATGATGGATATTACTATGCATATCTGTCCATAAAACTTTATATCGACTCATGGTCCCTCCTATGAGGCGCTTCCACGGCCTCCTTTGAGATTCGATAACGAATCCAATCCTCTTGCGGATGTTCTTGGAACTCTGCTTTTCTCTTGTTCATTTCTGCGATTCTTTGATCATAATTTTTCATTGCAATACGCTCATCACAAAGACTCTTTTCTAGCATTTCTGCAATTTGAGGATATTGATCTTTTACATCGATTTCCTCATTAAGATCATGGTCTAGATCAATTAATCTCCTCTTACCTCTATACGCCACATATTTGAAACGATCATGAATGACAGCTTGTTCTATCTCTGCTTTTCCCTCATGTTTGATCAATGATTGAACAAGAACCGGTTCATCATTGGTCAATGTTGGCATCTGAGGTGTGAGACCTGCAACTTCACATAAATATGCATGAAGATTCAACAATGAAACTGCATTTGTATGTCGCATTGCCGGCTTTTGAAGATCCTCTACGATCAAAGGAATTTTGATTGATTCCTCATAACACGTCTTTTTTCCAAAAAGATGACGTTTCCCCATCTGATCCCCATGATCCGATGTATAAATAAAGATACTGTCTTCATCTGTTTGACGAATCGCTTGATGAAGCTCATGAATCATATGATCCATCTTTTCAATCAACCCATAATAGGCACTTCGGATATGACGTAGTGTAGGTTCATCTGCTTCCATCTGCATCGATGTATACTCGTTCCAACAAGAGAGATCACGATCTTCCAAATGGAGATCTTGTTCATAATAATGATCAAAGAACTCTTTTTGTACACAATATGGGAAATGAGGACCATATAATCCAATGATCATGAAAAGTGGGCGATCATCTTTCTCTTTCAAAAGCTCCATTGCTTTGTGACAAACCACTTCATCATATTCTTGTACAGGAGAATTTCCATAACCAAAGGCATTTAAACATCCATCTACCTGCATCGTTCCATAAAACGCACCCAAATCCGTTCGCTTTTGATTCCACCATTGCGTTGTGATATCACCAACATATCGTTCCTGAAAACCATGTTTTTGATCATCCGCTTTAAAATGCATTCGTCCGACCAAGACTGTCCGATATCCCTGTTGATTCATCTGATCAGCAATCGTCTCTATGTTACTTGGCAAGAACACATTGTTATCATAGATACCAAGATCGGATGAACTCTTCCCAGAGAGAAATGACATGCGAGATGGTACACAAAGCGGGTTATTACAATATGCATTTTCAAAATATTGTGAATGTTTCGCTATCTCTTCTAAATGTGGTGTACAGTTGATAGGCCCACTCATCGATGTCGCACATGCCGAATGCTGATCAGACATCACTAAGATAATATTTCTCATTTGCTCTTCGAATATATGCTGACATTGTATCAGTCAAATATCATATATCTTTTCCTTTCTATATTCCTTAATGAAAAGATAGGAGCAATCGAAGGCATCTTCTATCGCTCCTATCTTTGGTTTCTCACATGATACCTGCGTAGACAAGTACGATGGTAACGACTAGAAGTACCAATAATGCACGAATTGGCGTCCAGTTTTTACGTGTATATAACCACCATAATAAGATCGTTAATGACAATGGTAAAATGCCTGGCATGATTTGATCAAGGATGCTCTGTAAACTGATCGATAAATCGCCGGATGTATATGTAAATGCAATCGGAACTTGTACCGTATTTGCAGTGATACCACCAACAGTGATCAATCCAACAACACCTAAGCAAGTTGTAAACATCTCTGTAATTTTCGGCGTAATATAGTTCATAGCACTCAATCCGAGCTCATATCCCTTCATGAATAATCCATACTTCATCGTTACCGGGATAACAGAACGGAAAATCAAGAAGAATACAATACCCAGCAATGAACCATCCGTAGACATACCAATCGCAATTGAAGCGATAATCGCATCCCATGTTGCATTGACCAAAGAATCACCTAATCCAGCAAAAGGACCCATCAAAGCCGTTTTCGTACTAAGAATCAATTCTTCCGTAATTGGTTCTCCATTCGCTCTTCCTTCTTCAAGTCCCAAAACGATTCCAGGAATGATAGCGCCTAAAGTAGGCTCTGTATTATAAAATTGCATATGGCGCTGTAAAGCCGCCTTATATTCCTCTTTATCTGGATACAATTTAGCTAATGGTTTACATAATGCACGACAGAACGCCAGACCCATCATTCGTTCATAATTCTGTGCGCTATGGTGGAACATTAAATTGATCCAAGCAGCTCTTCTTACATCCTTCTTATCTAGTTTCACTCTATTCGTCATAGTCATCATCAACCTCTTCTTTCTTCAAAGTGCCTGACAGTTCTCCTGCATATCTTGATACAGCAAACATAATTGCTACACCAACACCAAATAATGTTAATGAAATAATATTCATATTCGTGTTTTGCAATAAGACGAAGCCCATTACAAAGAAGCCTAACATCCATGTTTTTCCTGGAGTGATGATATACTGCAACAACATACCAAATCCAACGGCAGGCAGAATCTTAGCCATAACACCCAAAGCAGTCAAAATCTGAGGAGGTAATGCGGAGATCAAAGACTCTACCAAACCAACACCTAAATAATTGGTAACAGTATAAATCGTTACATAAATAACAAACGTAGGTACCTGTGCGATGATATTCGCAAAAGCAATTCCTCTTGCATCACCTTCAGCTGCTGCTTTATCACCCATATGCGCAAAAAATGAATTAAATGTCATACACACTTGAAACAGAGCAACACCTAATAATCCTAGTGGAACTGCTAATGCGATTGCTCCTTCAACTCCAGTTCCTGATGCGATTGCTAATGATCCGCCGATGTATGTTGCAAAGCCGCGATCAGAAGGCATCGCTCCGCCTGGCTGGATAACCCCAAGGTACATCGCTTGTAAAGCAACACCAACTGCTAAGCCTTCGCTAACCTTTCCAAATAAAGCCCCTATAAAAGTACATGCAACCAATGGTTCTGCAATACCTTTAAAACCACCGGATGGTCCAAAAAACCATGGTGTTCGGTTAACCGCAAAATAACCCAATACACCAATCAAAAAAGCTTGCCATAACGCCATAATACAATCCTCTTGGAAGTGTGCTTTCTCATCTAGAGAAAGTTTATCTTCCTTCTCCTTCCTACCTGAGCAATGTTCACCTCAGGCTGTGATTACTTTAAAAATACAGGATCACCCCTACATCAGGCTTATAAAATGTCGTGTCTCCCTTCTCCCTTTTTATTTTCTCTCATCTATTCTCTGTTTATGGAAAGATGGAATCACTGTGACATTACCTGTATTTTTAAAGAAAGTTTTTCCATCTTGATTGATACCATCTATGTAGCCTTATAGAAATGACATCCTTCCTTTTGGAAATCTTCTATCTGGTTCCATTATAATTTGTTCATTTTTAACTTGTCAATACAAATTTAAAGTTGTATTATTTATTATATAGAAGCTGTATTATTTTTATTCTCTATTCAATCCAAAAGCAATACGTTTACACATATCGAAAGGAGTTTTACTATGGATGAGATCAAAATCCCCAAATATCATTTGATTGAAAATGATATCCTAAGCAAAATCAACAGCGGTGTTTATGAAGCTGGCAATGCACTTCCTTCTGAAGCCGAGCTATCAGAGATCTATCAATGCTCTCGTGTCACGGTCAGACAAGCACTTGGAAATCTCACATATAAAGGATTCATAAAACGAGTTCAAGGAAGTGGTGCTTATGTCAATCGTCCAAAATTAATTCAAAGAAATCCATTTATCAAAAGTTTTAGCGAGGATATGGAAGAAAAAGGGAAGAAACCGCATACAACGGTCAATGCTTTCAGTATTATTCCAGCTGATAAAAAAGTAGCTTCTTTAATCGGAATTAATGAAAACGAAGATATCTACTATATTGAACGTACCCGTTTTGCCGATGCTGATGCATTAATGTATGAACGAACATTCATGTCTGTTTCCTTACATCCAGAAATATCCATGAAGATTCTTTTAGGATCTAAACATAAATATGCCGATGAACACGGTTTGAGCATTGAATATGCCTCTCAATACATCTTCCCAATTTTTGCACCTCAATATATTGCCGATGCATTAAAGATTTCAACAAAGCAACCAATCTTAAAAGTCTCAAATACAACTTATCTAAAAGATGGACGAATTTTCGACCATACTGAGTTATTCTTGCACCCGGAACTATATCAGCTTCATATGATTAAATATAAAGATTCATAAAGTTGTCCTAACAAACTTTTATGAATGATTATAGTTGTCTTATAAGTGCTTCTATGCATCTTTTCAAGATTTTATTGTTCCATACTTGATGTACTAAAAAAACGGACACTTTCTTCTTTGAAAAGTGTCCGTTTTCATAACATGCTCTAATAAATCCGCTATCCTACATACTTCAGGAATGCGACATACCCCTTCTTTGCTTCATAGATGTCCGCTTTGGAGCTGACTTCCCATGGCGCATGCATATTGTGCAGTGCGACACCGCTGTCAATGACTTCCATGCCATAGTTCGCTAAGATATAGGCAATGGTTCCTCCACCGCCTTGATCCACCTTTCCTAGTTCACTGGTTTGATAAGCGACTTTGCCTTTTTCCATCACTGAACGAAGTTCTGCCATATACTCCGCATTCGCATCATTGCAGCCGCTCTTACCACGTGCACCAGTATACTTATTGAAGACTAACCCCTTGCCAAAGTACGCACAGTTGTTTGCCTCCATCACGCTTGCATAGTTTGGATCAAAGGCCGCAGATACATCACTGCTGAGCATTTTTGAATTCTGCAATGCACGGCGTAACTTCAATTCCGAATAATCTTGCATGCGATCCATCACTTCAGCTAACGCATTTTCAAAGAAACGTGACTGCATGCCGGTCGCACCTTGACTGCCGACTTCTTCTTTATCGACCAACAGACAAACTGCTGTCTTATCGACCTGTTCCATCTCCAGCATTGCCACAAGCGAAGTATACGCACAGACACGATCATCTTGGCCATAACCGATCACCATGGAACGATCGATTCCCAGATCACGCGCTTTTCCAGCAGGAACGACCTCGATCTCTGCCGAGACAAAATCGTTTTCTTCCACACCATAGTGCTCATTGAGCAGTTTCAGCACATTCGCTTTGACCTTATCTTTTTCTTCATCCTTCAATGGCATTGAAGCAAATGTCACATTCAGATCTTCCCCTTCGATCACCGTTACAGCTTTTTTCTGCATCTGATCATTCGATAGATGAATCAAAAGATCTGAAATGACAAACACTGGATCATCCTCTTTTTCACCGATGCATACATCGATCTTCGTTCCATCTTTCTTCACGATGACCCCATGCAAAGCTAACGGCAAAGTGACCCACTGATATTTTTTGATGCCGCCATAATAATGCGTATCCAGATATGCGATCTCCGTATGTTCATAAATAGGATTTTGTTTCAGATCCAGACGCGGAGAATCGATATGAGCACCTAAGATGTGCAGACCTTCCTGCAATGGACGCTCTCCGATATGGAATAATACGATTGATTTATCCATCATGGATAAATAAACCTTATCTTGTGGATGCAGCTGTTCTTGCTTGCGGATCACTTCGTTGAGATCCCGATATCCATGTTCTTTCGCCATTGCGATGCTAGCGGCAACACAAGCGCGTTCCGTCTTATGTTCACTGATAAAGCGCTTATAGTCCTCTGCAAGCGCAAATACTTCTTTCAATTGATTCTCATCATACGTTTCCCATACATTCTTTTCTTTCATGGTCGATACCTCCTAACAATTTCTCACATAACCGGATCAACGATTCATCCGGACATGAGTTTTCAATATGTACGCTGCCTTTTCCATGCGTACAAAGCTGTCCGCTTTGTATCAACAGTTCCTTTAAATGCATTCCTGTTCCATGGTTTCCATCGATGAGATGGATATGCGCTGGCAGCAATTCTTCAAAATATGAGCGATAAAAAACAAAATGCGTACAGCCTAACACAATGCTGTCGATCTTGGAAAGATCATAGCGAAACAGATATTCCCGTAACTGCGCGAACACCAGTTCCCGATTTCCTAATTCGTCCTGTTCGACGATCTCCACCAGACGAGGACAAGGCTGACGATAGATCACATGATCATCTTGAAAGCGTTCCATCAATTTCGCAAACTTTTCTTCTTTCAAGGTCAACGGTGTAGCCATTACGATGATGTGCTGCTGTTTTCCCAACTCACAGGCAACTTTCAGCGCCGGTTCCATCCCGATGATCGGCAATGCATAGCGAGCGCGTAACACATCGACACAAGCGCTGGTAGCCGTATTACAGGCAACGACGATCGCTTTGACACCACGCGCGACAAGATCATCGCAAATGGCGATGCAGCGCTTCGTGATTTCCTCTTTCTCTTTGATACCATATGGTGCATAGGCACTATCGCCAAAATAGAGAAAATGCTCCTGCGGCATCAACAGACGCATTTCTTTTAAGACGCTGATGCCTCCTAAGCCAGAATCAAAGATGCCGATCGCTTGTGATTGATCCATAGTTTCACCTCTCATCGCTTTTCTTATTATACTCTTTTTCCAAAGAAAATTCATCTAAGAAACGCTGCATCTCCTCTTTTACTTCCAGAAGATAGCGCTGTGTGATCCTTTCATCTGTATGACAAAGAGAATGATTGGCCTGAGGACAGAAGATCTTTTTCCGGCAATTGAGCGTAGCTAACGTTTCCAGATCTTGAAGATCCAGAAACGGATCCCCATCTCCATAAGCGATCCGATCTCCCTCCTGGATCCAGGGCAAGGTCTGTTTCAAAGGCGTTAATAAGAAAACCGGATGATTGCTTGACTGCCTTCGCAGCAGACACGCAAGGAGCGTACCAAAGCTCTTTGCGATAAAATGCAGTTCATAGGCAGGCAATTGCACGAGCGTTGATGCACTGCGTTCACATGCCAATGCAACACAACGATCGATCGAACCCTTCATATCCTGTTTATCATAAGGTAATTCGCCAAAAGAAAGCTGCAACACGTTGTAGTGTCTTTCTAATGCCAATTCTTTTGCCTCATGTAACAAAGGTCGATCAAATAAATAGCCAAATCCCGGCAACAGCACGACACAGTGTGCGCTGCCTTGATCGTAAAACACACTGCCATATGCTCCTACTCTATATTCCTTCATCCTTATGACCCCTTTCTTCCCTCCTATTATACCCGCTATGTATGAACATGCAACAAGAAGAAAGGCCTGTATTCACAGACCTTTTAGCTTTCTATTTCCTGATTGGCAAATTGAGAATGATACAGTTTTTCATAGACACCTTTTTTCGCCAACAAGCTTTCATGCGTGCCCTGTTCCACGATATCTCCATGTTGGATGACCAAGATCAGGTCTGCATTTTTGATCGTCGAAAGACGATGAGCGATCACAAAGCTCGTACGACCCTGCATGACACGCATCATCGCTTCCTGTAACATTCGTTCCAAGCGCGTATCGACCGAACTGGTCGCTTCATCCAAAATGAGGATCTGCGGATCTTTTAAGATTGCACGGGCAATCGTCAACAACTGTTTTTCTCCTTGCGAGATATTGTTGCCTTCCTCATTGATCATCGTATCATAGCCATGCGGCAGCGTCTTGATAAAATGATGGATATTTGCCATCTTGGCAGCTTGAATCACTTCATCTTTTCGTGCCTGTAAACGTCCATAACGCAGATTCTCATAAATCGTTCCATTAAACAGCCATGTATCCTGCAACACCAGAGAAAAGATCGAACGCAGATCTTCTCTTCTCATATCGCGAATATCAACACCATCGATCTTGATGGAACCACCCTTGACATCATAAAAGCGCAACAACAAGTTCATTAAGGTCGTCTTACCTGCACCCGTAGGTCCTACCAAAGCGACCATCTGCCCTGGTTGCACCTGAATATTGACATCCTTCATCAACAACGTATCCTCATAACCAAACTGCACGTGATCAAAACTCACCTGACCCTTTACCTGTTCAATAACTGCAGGCGGATCTTTTTCTGCGACTTCTTCCTCTTCCTCCAACATGCCGAAGATACGTCCCATTGCCGCAAAGGCAGCCTGTACCTGTGCAGAGAGCTGTGAGATCTGTGAAAGAGGATCATTGATCTGCCAGATATAGCGTATAAACGCCTGTAACTGTCCTACCCGGATCCTTTGGTCGATCACAAACAAACAACCGATAACTGCGATCGTTCCGATCGTCAAATACGTACACAGTGAAACAAGGGGAGAGATCAAACTGGAAACAAATTGAGCCAGAAAGCTGGAACGGCACATTCGTTCATTGACCTCGCGGAAATTTTTGATCGCATCCTCCTGTTTGCCATAGAGAATGATCTCATTAAAGCCACCATACATCTCCGTGATGGTTCCATTCAACTCACCCAGTGTGGTTTGTTGTGCATCAAAGAGACGCTGTGAATGCGTGACGACCACCTTGGTGATCAACAATGCCAGCGGAATGATGATCAAAGCAACCAGCGTCATGATCGTATTGATCGTCAACATCATCGTAATGACAAAGATAAAAGTCAGGATACCGCCAAACACTCTGGTGAGTGTCTGCTGCAAAGCATTGCTAAGTGCATCGACATCATTGGTCACACGGCTGAGGACATCGCCAAAAGGATGATCATCGAAATAACGCACCGGCAGACGCTGGATCTTTTGCTGGAGCTCATTGCGCAGATCATGCATCGCCCCTTGGATCGCATCCGTCAAAAAGAAAGAAGTGATCAGCTGCGAAAACGTCTTTAACAGATAAAGGCCCAGCAATACCAACATGATCGAAAGGATCGCATCAAAATGGACATGTGCATTTTCCACGCCATTCGCCAGATCCATCGCATCCTGGGTCAGCTGTGTGGTGATCAACCCTTCCACGCTGGGATTTAAAGCAAAGGTCAGCTGCGAGACGACGACCATCACCAAAGCGATGATCGCTTTGAAACGATACGGCTTCAGTACGCGCAGGATGCCACGAATACAAGAAGAAACACTAGCTTTTTTACTTTCCATACGCCAATTCCTCCTCGCTGAGCTGTGAGAGCGCGATCTCATGATAGATCGGACAGTTTTTCAATAATGTACTGTGTGTTCCCTGTCCCACAACTTTTCCTTCATTCAGCACGACGATCTGATCCGCATGCATGATCGTAGAAACACGCTGCGCTACGATCATCATGATCGCATCCTTCACTTCTCCTTGTAAAGCTTTTCTAAGCTTTGCATCCGTCGCGAAATCCAATGCGGAAAAAGAATCGTCATAAATATAGATCTGCGGATGACGAACGATTGCACGAGCGATGGACAACCGCTGTTTTTGTCCGCCAGAAACATTGCTCGCTCCCTCTACGATACGCTCCTCAAACTGATGTGGTTTTTCCTCAATGAAATCAAGAGCCTGGGCGATCGTTGCGGCATGGCGAACTTCTTCCTCACTGGCATCTCGTTTTCCAAAGCGGATATTTTCCGCAATCGACCCTCGAAACAGCACCGCTTTTTGAGCGACATACCCAATCTTTGAACGAAGTGTCTGCAGATCATAATGGCGGATATCTTCCCCATTGATGCAGATCTTCCCTTCACTGACATCATAAAAACGCGGCACCAGCGATACCAGCGTGGATTTCCCGCTTCCGGTCGATCCGATAAAAGCGATCGTCTCCCCTTTTTTTACGGAGAAGCTCACATCGCTGAGCACAGCCTCTTCACCATCCGGATAAGCAAATGTCACGTGATCAAAACACAATTCCTCCACATCCTCCAACACCGTTGGCTGTTTCGGACTTTGAATGCTGCTAACGCTCTCTAATACGCTTTGAATGCGCTTAGCCGAAACGCTGGCACGAGGATACATCATGAACACCATACAAAACAACATGACCGATAACATCGCATGAAACAGATACTCCATAAAAGCAACCAGCTTACCAACCTGCAGCGTATTCGCATCGATCATCCCGGCTGCAGTAAAATAAATGGCCAAGGCCGCGAAGTTCATCACCATGAAGAAGATCGGTTCGGTCGATGACATCAATTTGAAAATATTGCGGGACTGCTTCATAAAATAATTGTTTTCCGCATCAAAGCGTTTGGTCTCATACGTGTCATTATTAAATGAGCGAATGACGCGGATACCTGTCAAGTTTTCACGAAAGATCCGATTTAAGCGATCCAATGAACCCTGTTGCCGCTCGCTGATCGGCTGTGAGATTTTCCCAACGATGACCACGCCGAGCACGATGACCGGAATCGTAGATGCGATAATCAGCGAAAGTTCAAAACTGGAGCGGATCGTCAAAGCAAAGCTGACGACGATCATCACCGGTGTCAACAGCGCCGTACGCAAGATGACATTCATGAACGTCATGATCTGATAAGCATCATTGTTTGTTCGGGTGATCAGAGAAGACACTCCAAACTGATTGATCTGCGCATGCGAAAACTGCTGTACTTGTGCAAACACATCATTTCGGATATCCCTTGTCACCGACGTTGAGATCTTGGCACAGCAATACCCTAACAGAATCGTCCCGCAGACCCCGATCACAGAGATCAAAGCGATCACCAGCCCGCTTTGAAACAAATAGGCACGGTCTTGACGCAATACGCCCTCATCGATCATATTGGATACCATCGTCGGTATTCCCAATTCCACCAACGCAAAGCCAAAAACGGAAAAAATATTTAAAGCGACCAAGCGTTTATAACGTTTCATATATTGTAAGATCAGTTTCACTTTTTCACCTCTCCCTTTTCCATAGCACTTCCATTCTAGCATACATCCATTGTTTGTCCAGCACAGGAAAAAAGCCTCTGGTTTTGCCAAAGGTTTTCTCTATAATACCTTAGAGCGATCGTGCATAAGCGATCGCTTCTGCCACTGCGCTTTCCTGATTGGTCCGTGTACACACATGATCGCAGATCACCTGAATATCTGATGGTGCATTTGCCACGGCTACTCCGATCCCTGCCGCCTTTAACATCTGTACATCATTATAGCTGTCTCCGATCGCCATCGTCTCCTCCAAGGGAATTCCTAACACTTCCGCCAAAAGAGTGAGCCCTCTTCCTTTATGCACACCTTCTCGATTGAATTCGATATAGCGATCCGAGGAATAACTGATCTCCAATCCAGCCTTTAAAGAATCGCTCATCTGTTGAACAAACAGCCGCAAGGCAGCCATATCTTGTCGTTCGTACAACAGTTTTGGGATCACCTGCCCCTTTAAAACATCTACTTGCGCAGGCAAAGGTAACGCTTCATCGATAAACAGAGGAAGATCTTTTTGTTCTTTTTCATCCAGACCCTCATAATACAAAACACCTGTGTCGGAAAACACTTCGATTCCGATCTTTTGTTGTCTTCCATAGGCGATCAACGCTGCCGCTTTTTCAAAATCCAAGCCAAAGGAAGCCAAGATCTTTCCTGTATTTTCACTGATCAATGCCCCGTTGGTACTGATCACATAATGATTTGCTTTTCCCCAAGCATCTAACTGCGTCAGCGTGCGTTTCAACCCTGTATATAGGCGTCCCGTGCACGGGACAAAAATGCCTCCATCTCTTTCAAATGCCTGTATCGCTTTTCGATCTTCCAATGAGACATTCTTCTCATCATTCAAAAGCGTTTCATCTAAGTCACAGGCGATCAGACGAATCATTCATCTTCCCCATCAGCGCCGTTTAGATACGCCGGATTTAAATTGTAATCCACGACATAAAGCTTTCCATCTTTTTTATCGATCAATGAAACACTGGCATTATTCAGGTGAATATGCACTTTCTCCAAAGAAGGATCAATACGCTTCAACAATTGCGTAATAGCAGATCCATGCGAAATGATCAGCACATCACCCGTATACGTATCAGCTATCTCATTGATTGCCTCATACATCCGATCCCCGACGCTGTCCAGATTCTCCGCTCCCTGGACTTTCTCCTGATATAATCGATGTCGAACATCATCCGTAAAACGCGCACCATCAAGCTCACCAAATTCACGTTCGATCAAACGGTCATCCACAAGCACTTTATCCACATGAACGGATGATGCCAATATAGCCCCAGACTCTTTTGCCCTTTGTAAAGGAGAAGTAATCATCACCTGAAATGTACGCCCTTCGAGTTCCCTTGCGGCTGCCTCGATCTGTTGACGCCCATCTTCATTCATCGCAGTATCCTTTTGTCCATGAATGCGCCCTTCCGCATTCCACTGCGTTTCCCCATGTCTTAGTATATAGATCATCTTGTGTACCTCCTTTTAAGGAATATTGCTATGGAATATATTATACCACAATGTTTACAAAACGCATGTGAAACCCTCTTTTCATTATTATGGTGAAGAATGCGTCACAACAATCTGTTCGAAATTACTAACAATCACGATTTCTTACCATTCCGATCATTTTCTTTTCGATCTTACATGCTATAATTGAAAGAAGAAAGAAGGTTCACCATGGAATATATCACACACCCGTCTTTAGAAGTTTGCACCATAATTCTTTGGTAGAGCTTTATGCTCATATAT
>CBCTZR010000010.1:0-39794 GCA_965151435.1 uncultured Merdibacter sp.
TCTTATTTTTTCTTATAAGTAGGATACTTTTCTTCCTACTTTTATTATACGAAAATAGGCTGAGCAGTCATGAGAATGATCCTCATGAACTGCTCAGCTTTTTTATAAGTTCATTGCTAATTCAAAAGCAGCTCGAATCGCTTCAAGCGCCTGTGCCGGTTCTTTCGCATCACCGATACAATAGACTTCTTTGACATTCTCCACCTGCTGCAATTCGCATGTTGAATGAACACCTGTTGCATATATGATATGTGTAAAGCCCTGCAAATGTTGTTTTCTGCCGTAGCTTTCGACTTCGATATCCGTTTCGTCGACTGCCAATACCTTCGTATTCGTCATAAGCTGCACACCTTCCTGGCGAAGCCGCTTCATCGTTGGCAACAAATTATTTGGCACCATGCCTTGACCGATCTGTTCACTCATTTCAAGAATGGTCACGCGCATCATTCCACGTGCATTTGCCATCAGATATTCCGCCGTTTCCATACCGACCATGCCCCCGCCGATGATCGCTACATTACCCCCTGGAATCGAGACGTTTTCCATCAATACATCATGCGCGCTGATGCTGCCTTCTTTCGCAAAGGAAGGATACTGTACGCTTGCGCCTGTCGCTACGATCAACACATCCGGCTGAATTTCTTTCACGCGCTCTTTTGTCACTTCTTCATTCAATAAGATCTTCATTGGATATTGCGCGCATTGATGCTGCAGATAGACCATCCATTTACTGATCTCTTGTTTATATGGAGCTTTGCAAGCTAAACGCATCTGTCCGCCCAATTCTCCTTCTTTTTCTGCTAAGGTCACATCATGACCCCTTCTTGCAAGCACGTAAGCAGCCATCAAACCACCAATACCTCCGCCAGCGATCAATATGCGTTTTTTCTGTTCGCAAGAGGACCATTCGAACAGCATTTCTCTACCAGCACGTGGATTGATGACACAAGAAGCTGGATGCCGCTTTGTCTGTTCGCCGATACAACCAATTCCGCAACCCGTACAAGGCGCAATGCCGTCAAAGTCTTTGTCCATCGCTTTTTGTACAAATGCTTCATCTGCCAACAATGCACGACCGAGCACGACGCCATCGACTTCTTCACGTTCGATCACATCGATCATCATTTGCGCATCTAAGATTTTACCTACCGTGATGACCGGTTTGCTTGCGATACTTTTAATTTCTCTCGCTTCTTGTAAATTCGTGAATTCACGTTCTCCATGACATGGAATGATCTTATTGCAACGCTCATATTGTGTACCGCCGCTGATTTCAAAGCAGTCGATTCCATGCGCTTCCAAATATGGAATCAGACGTTTCATATCTTCTAGCGTATTTCCTTGCGGATCCCGCTCACTTCCTGACATACGCAGGATGATCGGAAACTCTTTTCCACAAGTTTCTTTTATCGCATCGATCACTTCAAACAACAAACGTGCGCGATTCATCAAAGATCCTCCATACGCATCCAGCCGTTTGTTACGCAATGGTGATAAGAAGGAGCCTAACAGCATATATGCATGTGCACAATGCAGTTCGATTCCATCAAATCCTGCATCTTTTGCCTGTTTTGCTGCTTTTGCATATTGAGCAATGATCCCCGGCAGCTCTTCAATTCTTAACGCTCTTGTTTTTTGAGCCATGGAATTGAGATAAACGCTTGGTGCCATTGGTGCTACGCCAAAGAAAGAACTGATGCTTTCTGGACCTGGATGAGTAATCTGAGGAATGATACGACATCCATACGCATGAACCTTCTCTGTGAATGCCCGATAGCGCAAAATACTTTGTTCATCACGGAAACAAAGAGTATTCCCCAAATATGGCACATTCGGATCAACGCTGGTCGCATCCATGATGATACAGCCGACACCATTTTTCGCTCTCTCTAACCAAAAGGCCTCCATCTTTTCATTTACACAGCCATCCTGGCTTTCATAGCCCAACGACATTGGTGCCATGAACGTACGATTTTTTAAAGCCATCGATCCAATTTGCCAAGGTTCAAAGATTTTTGACATGCTTACACCTCCATTGCCGCATAATAGCCTTCTTCAATCGCATTTAAAGCTCTGCGTGCCGCTTTGGCATCGCCGATGATCTGATAAGGAATACCACATTCTTCACAAGCTTTTGTCAATGCCGTGCAATCCAGTGGTTTTGAACCAACTGCATATACTACGTGATCGCAAGGAATGATCTCGCCATTTTCCAACACGATGCCTGCTTCATTCAGATCATTTACTTTACATGCGCTCTTGAGTTCTACTTGCAACTGTTTCATCTTCATCATTACAGTGATCTTACGCAGTGAACCCAGATCTGCTCCAATGTTGTCTTTCATCTCCACTACGCTTACCTTGCAGCCTTTGCTTGCCAAGTAATCCGCTGCTTCCAAACCGACCAAACCTCCGCCGATCACGACAACATTCCCGCTGATCTCTTCTTTTCCCATCAGCACATCATTTGCCAACACATGATGTTTTTGATCTTCATGAGCAAAATGTAATTCGATCGGTTTCGCTCCGATCGCGATCATGACCTGATCTGGTTTTCCTTCTTTGATCATCTGAGCGCTCACTTTGCTGTTAAAATGTACTTCGCAAAAACGCATGGTCTGTTCGCCCATCTCTATTGCGGCATCTTCCATCTCTTTTTTACCTGGTGCTTTCCCGGCAATGATGAATTGACCGCCTAAATGATCGCTTGCTTCAAATAAGACCGGTCGATGTCCGCGTTCGTGCAAGATCTTTGCCGCTTCCATACCGCCAACACCTCCGCCAATGATCCAAACGGTTTTTGGCTGTGAGGTCTTTTCCACAATATGTTCTCCTTCATGCCCGATACGCGGATTGCGCATACAGGTGATGAACTGCCGATTGACGACATCGGTAAAGCCATCATAGCATCCCTGATTACATCCAACACAATGAACGATATCGCATACGCGTCCTTCTTTTGCTTTCTGCACAAACTGTGGATCGGCTAATTGCGCTCTTCCCATAACGACCATATCCACTTTATCTTCTGCTAATAAATTCTCTGCAAAATCCGCATGATTGATGCGACCTACACCGATCGTCACCATTCCGGTTTCCTTTCGAATACGGCTGGCATTTTCAATGTTGAATCCTTGTGGAAGATCGATCGGCGGTACTTCATAAATGGTTGCTGCAGTAAGAATATTGCCTCGAGACACATCTAAAACTTCTACACCATGTGTTTTAGCAATCTTACAGAAAGCAATCACATCTTCAATCGTCAAACCATTTTCTAAAAAATCATCCTGTGCATCGATACGAATAAACAACGGCATCGTTTCTGGCATATTCATACGAAGTGCATCGATTACTGCCAAAGGGAATCGGCATCGGTTTTCAAAACTTCCACCATATTCATCGTTTCTGTGATTTAAACCACCGCTTAAAAATGAATGCGGTAAATAATTATGAGCTAAATGAAATTCGATACAGTCATAACCAGCTTCTACTGCTCTTCTGGCTGCTTCTCCATAACAATGGATCACTTCTTCGATCTGTTCCTTTGTTATGCCCGGTATCGTATATTGTCCTAAATTCATATCGGAAGGCAACAATACCTGTGCTTTTGGATCCATAGAGACAGCAAGTCCACCTTGCCAAAGCTGAATACCTGCTTTACCTCCATTTGCATGTATTGCATCGGTCAACTTGCGATGCCCCTCGATCAATGAATCTTCACAGATCCACACAAAATGTGCAGGAGAACTTGGACGATGGACAGCGGCTACCTCCACGATATTTAATCCGCTTCCACCTTTTGCACGCTCTGCGTGATAGGCGATCAATCGATCTGTCACTTCTCCTTTTTCATTTGCCATACGCGTACCCATCGCAGGCAAAATGATCCGATTTTTCAATTCTAAACCGCGAATCTGAATTGGTGTAAATAAGTGCTCAAACATAAATGACGCACCTCCTCTTCTCATCTTCATTATACGAAAACGCTTACACCATTCATATTCATTTTTCTGATTTTTATTATCAATTATTTATATTACGATAACTGCTTGGTGTTTCTCCCATGATTTCTTTAAACTGCCGCTGAAAGGTGACAAACGAACCATATCCTAATGTATTTGCGATAGATGTCACTGGTTGTTTGCTCGCTTTTAATAAAGCGGCAGCTAATTGTATCTTGATCGTTTTCACCAATTGTGAAAACGTACACCGGTAATGTTGTTGAATGAGCTGCTGCAGCGTATATGCTTTTAAATCCAACGCTTTTGCGACTGTTTGAATAGATACGGGTTCATGGATATGCAAATAGAGATATTGCGTCAACGCAATCAATTTTTCCTTGGCAAACCGTATTCTTTGATCACAGATTTGGTGTTGTTGAAATTCTCGAGGTGTCTGTCCCATCACCCTTTGAAACACACGATAAAAATCTTGTACAGTGTTGAAGCCTACATAATCACTGATATAACTGATGTTCAGATCCGGAAAATGCAGAAGCGAACATGCCGTAGAAATCTTACTGATCGTCTGCAGCTGATAAAACGTATAACCACACTTCTCTTTCATCTGACGATTCAGCGTTGCTTCATGCATCCCTAGAACAAAACTGTACTCACTCAAGGTTGTTCGTGTCGTAGTTTCCAACAGCGTTTTCATGATGATCATCCATGCATCAAATGACCTCTCCTCCTTTTTTCTATTCTCATACGCATAGCGACAATATAAGGAATGCAGCTGCATCGTAAGATAGACAATGATATTCCCGCTGCAAAAACGCTGCTCCCGCTGTTCTTCCCGCAGCTGTTGCATCAGCTGTTCGATCTGCATTTGTTCCTGTTTTTGCAATTGCTGCACAGGCAACGTATCGTATACCAGCTTTTCGTTTTCATCGCCAATGTGTCGTTCGAATCCCATAAACATAAATAACCCTAGATAAAAGCGCACACTTTGCATACGTAAAGGAACATCAACCTTCGCAAAGCGATAAAAATGATGAATATAAAGGCAAAGAAAGCTCCCTTTTCTTAAAGGATAAGACTTGCCGTTGATCTCAATGATCCCTTCTCCTTCTTCTACATAATAAAGCTCTACCCGTTCATGATGATGTAGTTTTCCTTCATCCTCTACCACTATAGATACAATCTCAATTGTCTGCTCACTGCCATGATGATAATCTGCGCCATTAAACCAATCTTGATAATTCCCCATGTTCTGTTCGCTCCTTTTTATCATTGTAACATGAACAAACGGATAAGCCTTATAAATAAATAAGCCATGGAATCTTATAATTCCACAGCTACTTATAGTTTTTCTCCTTTGCTATTTGCAAAAGTACTTTTCGAATTCTTTTTAGCGCATCAAACACTTTTCCGTTATCCTTATAAACACCTAATACGATACGAAAGCCTTTTTCGCCTCCTAATCCATAGTTGATCCCATCATTGACTGATACATTCGCCTCTTTTAAAAGCCGAGCACAGATCTCTGAACTATTTCCCAATTCATGGATATCAACCCAGCACAGAAAACCTGACTGTGGCAATTGCACATGAACACCAGGAATGCTGTCTAATAGTTCTACTGCTTTATGCCTTCTAACGTCATAAGCTTCTTCAAACGATTTTAAGAAAGAAGAATCTTGAAATGCTGCAATGATCGCATGCTGAGATGCAGTATGTGTAGCCCCTACGACGCTGACTGCGCATCCATAGAGAACATCCATCACAGTATCGCTAGCAATGATCCAGCCAACTCGATAACCACTGAGTCCAAATCCTTTCGATGCAGAACAAATTGTTACAGTGTGTTCAAACATCTCCGGCATGGAGGCAGGAGCGATCATTTCATTCTCAAATGTAAAGTCTTCAAACGCTTGATCACAGATCAATACGAGATCATAGCGAAGGACAACGCTGCGAATCGCTTCTAGTGAAGAACGATTGTATACCGTAGTTGTCGGATTGTTTGGGTGAGTCAAAACGATCATCTTTGTTTTTGGTGTTATCATCTCTTCTAATAATGTTTCCTCGATTTGATAACCATTTTCCGCTTTTAATTCCATATACACTGGTACTGCATTTGCCATCGCAATATTCTGTAAATTATTCGGATAACAAGGAGTTGGTACGATGACCTCATCTCCTTCTTCTAAAAATGGCAACATTGCGAAATACAGAGCACTGTCACTTCCCGGTGTAATGATAATATGACGTGCAGGATCTAATGTAAGACCATATCGTTTTTTCCAATGATTTGCAATACAAGTGCGTAATGTGAGATTTCCAGTTGGGGCTGTATAATGTCCGCCATCAGCACCTGCCATCGCTTTCAAGGCTGCTTCTTTTACATGAGGAGGGGTCGCATCATCTGGTTGAAATGGGTCTGCCCAGCTCATCATATCAATTCCAGCGGCACGCATCTGTTCAAATCCATCTCCTACGTCCGCTTTTTCTACACTGGAGAACAATCCTCCTTCAAACTGCTGAAACGCTTTTTTCATTTTAGATTTCATATCGTTCTCTCCTTTGCTTCTCTCTTCCAGAGATGAAATTCCATATGCCGGCAATGATCAATAGCGCTCCGCCGGCAATCGATAAAAGATCAGGTATCTCATGAAATGCAACGATACCGATCAAAAATGCAAATAAACTTTGTGAATATAGGTACACTGAGATCTTTGTGGAGGGTGCATAGCTATAGGCCACTGACAAAAAGAATTGAGCTGCAGCTGTCACGATGCCAAGCAACAGGAGAACGGCAATTTCATAAATCCCAATGGGATGCATTCCCTGCCATAAAGCTAATGGTAAAGAAATGACTACACTGAAAACCATAAAGAAGAAGGTGATCGAGAACGGCGATTCTTCTTTTAAACGACGAACGACCGTATAAGCTAATCCAGCAAAAAAACCTCCTCCTAATGCACATAAAGATTCCCATTGCAGAAAGCCTCCTGTAGGCTTTAATAAAAGCGCTATACCACCAAAAGCGACAAATAGAGAAAGAACCTGTCCCATGCTCATTCTTTCTTTCAACCAAATAACTGCGGCGATCAACGCAAAGATCGTTGAGGTCGAGCTCAATAAAGATAAGTTGGCAATTGGATATGTATCTGTAGCGGCTGCAAAAACGAGAATCGTAGATAAGAAACCAAATAACGAACGAAAAAACAAAAACTTTGGTTGTGCACCAATCAATGGTACTTGTTCTTTTTTACAGAGAATCGCCATGATGATTGCCGCAACCAATGAAAAATAGAAGGTTCGTTCAAAGCTGCTTAAGTAGTACAACACTTTGCCAAGAGCCTGCTGTGAGGAAAAGAGAAAGGAAGTCAACAGCAGAAAGAAGACTCCCTTTTTTATGTTTTCATTATGCAAGATTTTTATTCCTTTGCCTTTGCTTTATGTGCAGCCAGCATCTCAGCAATTTCCTCTTTTGCCTTCTGTGTATCGCTGTTCTTCACCTGATGGCGAAACAGTGAGCTGAGTTCCATTTCCATACTTGCTTTATTAACACGTAAATCAGCACTTGCTGTATCATTGTAACGTGCACGAATTTGTTTTTCCAGCTCTTCCATGCTCTCTGGAACAACAAAGACTGCCAATGCATCCGGATAACGTAGTTTGATCTGACCAACACCCTGTGCTTCTACTTCCAACAATACATTCTTCCCGATCTTCAACAAAAAGTCGATATAGGCAAGCGGTGTACCATAATAATAGCCATCGAACTGTGTATATTCCAGCAACTCATGTGAGCGTACTGCATCCGCAAATGTCTTACGGTTTACAAAATAGTAATCTACTCCGTCTTGTTCTGTTTCTTTCTGGGGACGAGTCGTCATCGAGATCGAATAAAACAGATGCAGGTCTTTATCTTCCAACAAACAATCGCGAATAGCACCTTTTCCTACGCTGCTGGCACCGGTCAACACTAGCAATGTTCCCTTACTCATATCGTATGATCCTCCTTATTTGATCAACGTGATCTTATCACGATCTTTATATAAGAATTTTACACCATTTTCATCCATTCGAACAGTTTCTTCTGTATAAATGTAGTAATCTTTTGTCTTGCATGGAACAAGCACATTTAACTCCAATGCATAGGTTGTACCATTATCCAGTACTACATCGCCTTTGACAGGAATCGCCGCCTGTTGATTCCACAAGCCGATCGTAGGACCAGGACCATGGCCATACATGTTGCAAGGGTGTGAATATAAGGTCGCCTCAATTCCTTCTTCTTTCGCTTTCTCCAATGATTCCATCAGCACTTCATTACCGGTTTTCCCTGCTTTCATACACTCTCTTACGATGTCTTGGAAACGGTTGTTCACTTTCATTCCATTTAATAAATCTTCAGGAATCGCATCTTCACCTTCTCTTGCGACATAAGCCAATCGCTGGGTATCTGTACATAAATTCATATATCGGATACCAAAATCACAATGTAACAAGTCGCCGCGACGGATCACGCCGGTTATATGTGGATTGTCATCCCCTTCACGCTGCAGATCCAACGTAGGTTCAAACCAGTATTCCAGACCAAGGTCTTTCACACTTTGCATCATGAAGAATTCTACGTCCTGTGTCGTCGTAACATCCGGTTTGATGACTTCTGGCGTATACATCGCATTCATAATTGAGAAAGCCACATCGACAACTTCTGGTAAGAGCTCCAATTCTGTTGGTGTGCGAAGCTCCATCAGTTTAATTGCCAAAAGATCATCGCTGATCATTCGATCCAGCCATTTTTCATCTAGTTCTTTCATCCAAGAAGTATAGATGCCCATGCTCAAGCCATCGCCAAACGCAAAGTCGACCGATGCATTGATCGCTATCTTTTTAGGATCGTATTGTTCCAGCAAACGCTTAAAAGCATCCATCTGACTCTCTTTGCCAAACTGCCAATACGGCGTATAATACTGCGCCAGATGTTCATCCGGCATGCTCAGAGAATAACGAATGACGTCCTCTCCATCTTTGACGAATGCAAACATCGTAATACGTCTGGCCGTAGGATACTGTGCAGGTGTCAATGCACGAAACGTCGGATCTTCATTATATTCTTTCGATGCGTGGATCCATAGATCCGCTTCGCTTTCCATCATCACTTTCGGCAAGATCATCTCTAAACGTTCTTTCAAACATTGATTTCTCAGCTCGTATTGTTCTTTAACACTTCTGATTTTCATATACTTCCTCCTTTATATGAAATAAGGCACACAGTTTCCTGTGTGCTTTATTTCATACGCCTATCAAATGATAGGCGCAGATTGTCTAGCTCTTACTCAAAATAAGCGTGGGTCAGATCATAGTGTCCTTCTGGAGAAGAAGTGATGTTCGTCAAGTTCTTCACTTTCAGGAATGGCTCAGTATATCCAAACAGAGGGATAATGTAGCCTTCAGAAACAAGGTATGCTTCTGCTTCATGCAGTTTTTCCATACGTTCCTGACCACTCAGCAAGTTTGCTTCATTCATCATTTCTTCGAATTTAGCATCATCAACTGTGTTACCAGCAGTAGATGCACCCATGTACATGGACAGATAGCACATAGGATCTAAGTAGTCAGCAGTCATTGCATGACGTGCCAATTCGAAGTTACCAGCATCACGATCACCGAAGAATGCTTCTTTTTCGTAACCATAGATATCTAAATCAACATAGATTTCTTTCAATGAGTTCTGCATAGCTTCTGCAACTGCTTTATGGGTAGCTAGGCTGTTGTACTTATACTGAATCTTCAGCATATTATCAGCGTTATAGCCTTTTGATTCCATAATTTCTTTTGCAGCTTCTACATCGTCTTCGATCAGATGTCCACCAGCTTCATAGAAGTCGTTTCCTTCTGCATCCGGAATACCACTAGGGATCAATGCATACAGATCATAAGAGTAATCATCACCATAACCAAATGCGTTACGAGCAGCAGTACGTCCGATAGCCATAGAGATTGCCTGACGGATCTCAGGATCTTTCAATGCTTCTAAACCTTCTGTTGAACCATTATTTTCTTTACCAGCATTTACCAATACATAGTAGTTACATACGAATGGATCTACTTTGTATACATGGCTCTGTAATTGTTCATCTTTATTTACCTGTTCAACGTTAACTGCAGTAGCAAAATCTACTTCGCCAGAGATGAATGCCTGTGTCTGAGCTTCCAAGTCTGACATTACTTTGAATTCCATCGTTTCCAGTTTTACGTTTTCAGCATCTGCATAGTTTTCACTCTTCTTCAAAGTGATTGCATCTTTAATATTAACGCCTGTGATTTCAAATGCACCGTTTGTAACGATTGGATTTTCTTCACTTACATCTTTCGATGCCCATTCAGAGCTGCTTGGATCAGATCCTACTTCATCTTTATTTACAGGGTAGAATACGGTGTTTGTCAACATTGAAGTGAAGTAAGGAGCTGCCATCTTCAAAGTGATTTCGATCGTCGTGTCATCCACAGCGCGTACGCCCATGTTTGCCTCTAGATCAGCCATATTTGTATAAGGCAATTCTTGTTCTTCACCAGTTTTTTCGTCCACTACCATGTGTGTTGTACCAGCGATATAGTTATACATGAAGTTTGTATAGTAACCTTCTGTCGTCATCGCACGCATCCAAGACCATACGAAGTCTTCTGCAGTCAATGGTGTTCCATCGCTCCAAGTCAGACCATCTTTGATCTTGATCGTATACGTCAGACCATCTTCACTGATTGTTGGCAGATCTGTTGCCAAGTTTGTGATGACATTTCCATCTTTATCCAGCTTGTACAGACCATCATAGCACTGTGCCAATACGTTTGCAGTGATCGAGTCATCTACGATTGCTGGATCTGGCAACGCAAAGTCACCACCGACAGCAACTACTAAACTTGTTTTACCAGATTCAGCAGTGATGTCGCCGCTT
Source organism: uncultured Merdibacter sp. (assembly GCA_965151435.1). Classification (GTDB taxonomy): domain Bacteria; phylum Bacillota_I; class Bacilli_A; order Erysipelotrichales; family Erysipelotrichaceae; genus Merdibacter. The sequence goes on from CBCTZR010000010.1 coordinate 10,913, forward strand.
CCTCCACAACCAGCTAATGTAGTCGCAACCATTGCGAGAGCAGCTGTGGAAGCCAATAATTTTTTCATAACTTTTTCTCCTTTCCTAGATTCTCCTAGTTTTCATCATACATGAAACATGATACAAGACGTTCCCCAACACGAACTGTTGGCGGCTTCGCCTGTGCACATCTTTCAGTAGCATTCGGGCAGCGTGTACGGAATACGCAGCCGCTCGGTGGATCGATTGGACTTGGTAATTCTCCCTCCAATACGATTCTTTGTTTTTCACGGGCCGTTTTCGGATCTGGAATTGGCACAGCCGATAACAGAGCCTGTGTATATGGATGAAGCGGACGATGATAAACTTCATCGCTGTCCCCCACTTCTACCAAGTGACCTAAATACATGACACCGATACGATCAGAAATATGTTTGACCATGCTCAGGTCATGCGCAATGAACAGATAAGCGATTCCCATTTCTTTTTGGATATGTTCCAGCAGGTTGATGACCTGCGCCTGAATGGAAACATCCAGCGCGGAAATCGGCTCATCGCAGACGATAAATTTTGGATTGAGCGCAAGTGTTCGAGCAATACCGATACGCTGACGCTGTCCACCGGAGAATTCATGCGGGTATCGACGAATGTGATCTGGTTTCAACCCAACGATCTCTAACAATTCACGTACGCGATTTTCACGTTCTTCCTTTGTGTTGAAGATGTTATGAATATCCATTGGTTCACGAATGATCTCTCCAACAGTCATACGAGGATTTAAGCTCGCATATGGATCCTGGAAGATCATCTGTACATTCCGACGGAACTCCTTTAAGGACTCTCCCTTGATCGAAGTAATGTCCTCTCCTTTATAATAAATCTTTCCTTCTGTCGGATTATAGATTTTTACGATGGCACGTCCAGTTGTACTCTTTCCGCAACCACTTTCACCAACGAGACCAAATGTCTCGCCTTCCATAATTTCAAAGCTGACACCGTCTACTGCTTTTACTACTTTTTTAGGCTTAAATAATCCGCCGCCGGCATTGAAGTGAACCTTGAGGTCTTCGACACGAAGAATGGGTTCTTTTTTGTTCTCTTCGCTCATGGTCTACTCCCCTTTCCCTTTTGCGTATGGATGATTCAGCCAACAGCTGCAGAAATGTGTCTCGCTGAATTTTTCTGGTTTCGGCATTGCCATCTTACATACTTTCATCGCCTCTTCGCAGCGATCTGCGAAAGGGCAGTTGTTTTCGATATTCAACAGATCTGGAGGTGATCCTGGAATCGGATGCAATTCTTTACGTTCAATCTCATCCGGATTGGAAATACAGCTTAACAATCCTTTCGTATATGGATGTTTTGGTGAATAGAAGATTTCATCGGTCGTACCTTCCTCCACGATCTTACCGCCATACATGATCGCGATACGATCGCAGATGCTTGCGACAACACCCAGATCATGTGTGATCATGATGATTCCTGAATCAATTTCTTCTTTCAGATTGCTGATGAGTTCCAATACCTGTGCCTGGATGGTCACATCCAGTGCCGTTGTCGGTTCATCAGCGATGATGATCTTTGGATCGCAGGCAAGCGCGATCGCAATGATGATACGCTGACGCATACCGCCGGAGAATTGGAACGGATATTGACGAATACGCGTTTCTGGAGAAGGAATACCTACCTTACGCATCAATTCGATTGCACGATCAATTGCTTCCTTCTTTGAAATACCCGGATTGTGATTCATGATCGGCTCAATGAGCTGTGTTTGAATTCGAAGGACCGGATTCAAAAACGTCATCGGATCCTGAAAGATCATTGCCATATCATTACCGCGGATTCGATCCATCTTTTCTTCATATTCTTTTTTATCTTGAATGACCGCAGGAGAAATCTCTTCTCCATCGATCGTAATGGAACCTTCTGTGATCTTTCCGTTTTGTGCCAATAAGCCCATGACAGAGAACATCGTCTGACTTTTACCAGAACCAGACTCACCAACGATTCCTAACACTTCACCTTTATCTACATGCAGGCTGACATCACGCACGGCCCGTACGATCCCATTATCGGTCGTAAACTCTGTAGTCAGGTGCTTAATATCCAACATTGCCATTGAAAATTTCCCCTTCCTACTTCTTCTTCGGGTCTAAGGCGTCACCCAGACCATCACCGATAAAGTTCAGCGCCAACATCGTCAAGCAGATTGCAAGTGTTGGCCAGATGACCTGCATCGGTGCTGTAGTCATAAATCGTTTCGCATCATTTGCTAATGTACCCCAGCTGGCATTTGGTGCCGGAACACCAATACCTAAAAAACCTAAGAACGCTTCATTAAAGATTGCGCTTGGCACTAACAGGGTAACAGATACGATGATTGGTCCCATACTATTAATGATCAAGTGCTTAAATAAGATTCGTTTCTTGCTGGCACCCAGTACAAATGCTGCCAAAGAAAATTCTTGTTCTTTCAAGGTCATGACCTGAGCACGTACCTGACGAGCCATACCCATCCAACTAGAGATACAGATACCTAACAAGATGGAGCCCATGCTAGGCTGTAATACGACTGTGATCAAGATGATATAGAGCATATCTGGAATGGAATACATCGCATCGACAATACGCATCATGACCATATCCACTTTTCCACCAAAGTAACCGGCGATACCACCATATGTTACGCCAAAGCACATGGAAATCGCTGCGGCCGCAAAACCTACAACTAACGAAATACGGCCACCCATCATGACACGTACTAATAAATCACGACCCAAATAATCTGTTCCCATTGGATGTGCCAAGGAACTTGACTGACTGATCGCTGAAAGATCCTGTCCATCATACGTATAGCTTGAGAAGACCGGAACAAAGATACACATCAAGATCATGAAGATCAAGAAGATCAATCCCGTCATAGCCATTTTATTCTTCTTGAAACGCCCCCACGCATCTCTAAAATACGTTTTGCTCTCATACGCGATCTTTTCCGCATTTTTACTGGATTCATCCAGTTTTTCAAACATATCCGGCGTCGGTTCAAATACAGCCTCCGCGCTTACAGTCGCTTCGGGAGTTGCTAAGATTTCTTTTTTCTTCTTCTTAAACATAACGTTCCTCCTCCCTTATTTCAATTTGATACGCGGATCGACGATCGCCGAAATGATATCTGTCAAAATGTTGAACGTAATGATCAAAGCGCCTAAAAATAATGTCAGACCCATGATCATCTGATAGTCGCGGTTTGAAATATTCGAAACAAACTCTCGTCCTGTACCTGGAATCGAGAATAATGTTTCGACGACGAAACTACCGGTCAACATAAAGGCAAATGCCGGACCAGCATATGTGACAACTGGTAACATTGCGTTTTTCAACGCGTGTTTAATTACAACTTTTTTGTATGGTGTTCCTTTTGAACGCGCCAGAATAATATAATCTTGTTTCATGACCTCTAACATTGAACTTCGCGTCAAACGAGCGATCATTGAGATTGGATATAATGATAAAGCGATGACTGGCAATACATAGTTCGCCGGTGTTCGTAAACCGACAAACGGTAGTATTCGCAGTTCCACACCAAATAAGATGATCAAAAACATACCCAGCAAGAACGAAGGTACGCTGACACCGATCGTGGCGATAAACATGCATAAGTTATTGACCCATTTTTTCGAAGATAGCGCTGCGGTCGTTCCTAGCGTGATACCGACGATCAACGCGAAGATAAAGGTAATTCCTCCCAAACGAGCTGTTACCGGGAACGTCATGGCAATCGTTTCATCGACATAAACGCCTTCTTTGATATAGCTTTCACCAAAATCACCATGCGCTAGTCTTCCCAGATAAGCGGTGTACTGATCAAAAACTGGATCATCCAATCCATATTTTATTCTGGCTAATCGCTGTGCTTCTTCTGTACGATAGCGTTCACCACTAACTGGAGAACCAGGCACTGCTTTCATTAAAAAGAAAGTAGCGCTGCCTAATACAAACAGAGTGATGAAGCCAATCAATACACGTTTTAACACATACTTAAACATACATCATCAGTTCCTTTTCTTAGTATAGTGTAAAGAATACACTATTTTTTGAAAATTTTCAATATTTCATGTATTTAATTTACATGAAAATCCCACAATTTGTTTCATATTTCCATGAAATGTACACATTATATTTACATTATATTCATATTTGTTCATATTCCTTGAACACATGTATGCATATTATGGTATGAAAAAGGGATCTGTCTACGAAATTGGACAGGTCCCTCCCATTTTCTATTTTTTATGGTGAATCACACTAGTCACCAGGTAACCATTCTTTGTTAAATCTTCTTCCAATGCATCTGTTTGAAAGGAATCAATGCGGAAGATGATATCTGCCAACCCATTTTCATTCTTGTATACGCCAATATGCGTGATATTGCATTGGTTCCGAACAAATATTTTTGACAGCTCGCCGATCGCTCCTAATTCATCTTTCACACTGATCGTTATACGGCTGCCTTCTTCTCGATAACCAAGGATCTCCAAGAATGCATTGAACACGTCATTCTGCGTTAAGATTCCGCTGATCTCTCCATTATCATCAACGACCGGCAAACATCCGATATCATTTTTCAGCATCTTCATCGCCGCATCTTCCATCAATGCATTCTCATTGATCGTAATGACATTTTTGATCATGATCGTATCAACCGTTGTCTTCGATAAGAGATAATTCAATTCATAAATGCTCAAGCTGGTCGCTTTACTAGCCCCGCTGGAAGAGATGACTCCTTCCGTGACCAGACCGACGATCCGTTTGCCATTGACGACCGGCAGACGATGCAGACCTTTTTCGCTCATCAGATCTACCACCTGTGTAATGGTGCTCTCCGGTGTAATGCATACCGGATTTTTTGTCATATTCTCTTTTACGTACATGTTTTATCCTCCCAGATATGCTTTCTGAATCTGTTCGCTATTCGCTAACTCTTCACCGCTTCCGCTTAAAACGATATTCCCCGTTTCCATGACATATGCACGATTACAGATCGATAGTGCCATGCGTGCATTTTGTTCAACCAATAGGATCGTCGTTCCCTGTTGATTGATTTCCTGAATGATTCGAAAGATCTCTTTGACCAAGATCGGTGCTAAGCCCATGCTTGGCTCATCCAACAATAAGATCTTCGGACGCGCCATCAGCGCTCTGCCCATCGCCAGCATCTGCTGTTCACCGCCAGACAACGTACTGGCATCCTGCGTACTGCGTTTCTCCAAAATTGGAAAACGCTGATATACATTTTTTAAATCTGCTTGAATACCTTCTTTGTCTTTACGCAAAAAAGCTCCCATCATCAAATTTTCATACACGGTCAAACCAGAGAATACACGGCGTCCTTCCGGAACCTGTGTCAATCCCATCGCAACGATATTTTTTGCGCTTTCTTTTTCAATGGATTTTCCTTCAAATATGATTTCACCTTTGCTCTTTTTCAAGATTGAGCTGATTGCGTGTAACAGCGTTGTCTTTCCAGCACCATTCGCACCGATCAACGCGACGATCTCGCCTTGATTCACCTGTAGATTCACGCCTTTCAGTGCATGAATCACTCCATAATGTACGTGCAGATCTTTAATATCTAACATTGCCATATTAGATTTCCTCCCCGAGATATGCCTTGATGACAAACTCGTTATTCTTGATTTCCTCTGGCACCCCATTTGCAATGCATTTTCCATAATCCAATACGTAAATGCGTTCACAGATACGCATGACCAATGACATATCATGTTCGATCAATACGATCGTTATGCGGAAATCATTTTTGATCTGGTAGATCAGCTTCGTCAGATCGGCTGTTTCCTGTGGATTCATACCAGCAGCCGGTTCATCTAAAAATAGGATCCGCGGTTTTGCTGCCAACGCGCGGGCAATCTCTAGACGACGTTGTTCCCCATAAGGGAGATTATCTGCACGCTCATGACGTTTCTCATATAATCCGACCACTTTCAACAGATGAAGTGCTTCCTCTTCGACGCGGTCTTCTTCTTTATAATAGGAAGGCAAACGAAGGATCGCAGAAAATGATCCATAATGGATATCTTTATGCATGGCCACTTTTACATTATCCAATGCGGTCATCGATTTGAACAAACGAATGTTTTGGAATGTACGAGCTAAGCCCATCTGTGTCACCTTATAAGGTTTCATACCACCGATCGACGTCATCTTTCCATTGACATTTAGTTCAATCGATCCTTGTGTTGGCTCATATACGCCTGTCAATAAATTGAACAGCGTCGTTTTACCGGCACCGTTTGGTCCGATCAAACCGATCAATTCCCCTTCATTGATCTCCATGCTGACATTGGAAACGGCGCAAAGTCCGCCGAAGTTCTTCGTCAGCCCCTTCACACTCAACAATGTCATTTTTTCTCCTTCTCCTTTCTTTTGCCCTTCAACAACGATGAGAAGGTAAATTCTTTCGTACCCAATAATCCTTGCGGTCGAAAGATCATAATTGCTACCAAGACCACTCCATAGATGACCATACGAAGACTGGATAAACTTTGTAAAGCAATATTCAATACGCCGACAAAGATTGCAGCAATCACACTTCCGGTCATCGATCCCATACCGCCAAAAACAACGATGACGAGAATATCGATCGATTTATTAAATGTAAACAGATCCGGCTTGATTACATAGAAGCTACAAGCATATAAAGCACCTGCCACACTTGCCAAGATCGCTCCGATCACAAACGCCGTCGTCTTATAACGCGTCGTATTGATTCCCATTGCTTCTGAAGCAATCTCGTCTTCCCGAATGCTGATGCAGGCACGTCCCTGACGGCTGCGTCCAAAATTGGTGACGATCATGATACTGATGACCATCAGGATGAACAACAATGGCCACGTCGTCAATTTTTTGATGCCGGTTAATCCAGCAGCACCGTTTGTGATATCCATATTCAAAACGACGATACGGATGATCTCTGCAAACCCCAAAGTCGCAATGGCCAGATAATCACCGCGTAAACGAAGGGTCGGAATGCTGACGATCAAAGCGGCGATCACCGAAATGACGATGCCGATCAGCACGCCTACGGCTAGTCCCATCATATTCCCCATCATGCGAACCATGATGGCTGCGCTGTAAGCGCCAATGCACATAAACCCGGCATGTCCCAAAGAAAACTGTCCGCAAACCCCAATGACTAAGTTCAATGAAACAGCTAAAATGATGTTGATGCCGATATCAAACAGCGTGATCTGATAATAACTGTTAATGATTCCTACATTCATCAATAAGGTGATGAGCGTGAAAATTGCTGCCGTCAATGCGATCCAGCAGATATTCAATTTTGAAAAATATCTCTTCAGCATCTTCTACACCTTCTCTTTCGTATTCTTACCGAACAAGCCGGCAGGTTTGATGATCAAGATCAAGATCAAGATCACATAAACAATGGCATCTTTATACAAAGAAGAACCATACGCAATGACCAGCGTTTCCGCAATTCCGATCGATAATCCACCGACCATCGCTCCAGGGATGATACCGATTCCGCCAAATACTGCCGCAATAAACGCTTTCAGACCTGGTGTCATTCCCATCAATGGATTGATCGAATTATAATAAACACCTACCAAAACGCCGGCAGCACCCGCCAAGATGCTTCCTAATAAAAAGGTAAATGAAATCGTACGATCGACACTGATCCCCATCAGCTGCGCAGCTTCTTCATCTACGCTCACAGCACGCATCGCCCGTCCCATCTTTGTTCGATTGACGATATAGGTGAGTAGCAACATCAGCACGATGGTCACTGTAAAGATCAAAATCTGCTGAGTGCTGATTCGCACCCCTCCCAGCGTAAACGTCATGTTTCCTAACAATCCCTCTGGAAACGTCTTTACCTCTCCGCCGGCAAAAAACTGTGTTCCATATTCCAAAATATAACTTACACCCATCGCAGTGATCAAAGCAGTGATCCTCGTCGCATGACGTAACGGTTTATAGGCAATTCGCTCGATAGCCACACCAAGCACACCGCAAAACAGCATCGCCAAGATCAAGGCAATGAAAAAATTCAAATGGAAATATCTCGTCGCATAGAAAGCGACAAAAGCACCAAGCATGTAAATATCGCCATGCGCAAAATTGATCAATTTAATGATACCGTATACCATCGTATACCCTAATGCAATCAATGCATAGATGCTTCCCAATGACAACCCATTTACCAGCTGCTGTAAAAATTGTGTCACATCACTCTCCCCTTTCTTTGTTTGCTCTTCAATAAAAAATGGAGAAAGAACGTTCTTTCTCCACATGTTCCTCGCTTAGTTCTTAATCTTCCAGGTTTACGTTGATCGTATTTTCCTGTACTCCATCCACCAATTCAACAACTAAAACGTCTTTGAGCGGCGTATGTGTCTCATCAAATGTGAAGCTTCCTGTCAGTCCTGTAAACTCAATATTCTTGATTGCTTCATTTAATTTTTCACCAGTTGCTCCAGCTTGTTCTAATGCTTGTAAGCCAAGATTTGTTGCATCAAATGCCAATACAGAGAACATATCAGGTTCTTCGTTATATTCTGCTTTATAAGCTTCAATAAAATCTAACAATTCCTGTGAAGCGTTAACCGTTGTATATGCAGTTGAGAAATATACATCATTCAAAGCAGCTGTACCAGCCAACTCAGCTAACTTCGGTGAATCCATACCATCTGCACCTAAGATCGGCTGATCCAATCCTGCTGCACGTGCTTGTTTTACGATCAAACCAACTTCACCATAATAACCTGGCACATACAATACATCGAAATCCTCATTTGCTAAGTTTGACAGCACTGCGTTAAAGTCCGTATCTCCCTGGACATAGTTTTCTTCCGCAACGATCTCGCCGCCTAACGATTCATAATACGTTTTAAAGCTTTCTGCTAAACCGATCGCATATTGGTTTGAATTGTCAGAGTAGATTGCTGCTTTTGTCTTACCTAAATTATCATAGGCAAATTTTGCCATCGCATTTGCCTGTGTCTGGTCTTCGAAGCAGACACGCCATGCATACGGATAAGCCTCTCCCGTATCTGCATTGATCATTCCATCGATCTGCGTAACAGCCGGACTGAGTACCGGTACCTGTGCATCCGTTGATACTGGATACGTCGATAAGGAATCATCTGATGTCGCAGGTCCTACCTGAAATGCAACACCGTCTCCCGTCATCAATTTCGTAGCGATTGAGCTTGATTCCTTCGGATCGCTCTTGCAGTCCTGTGAAATGACTTCAATCTTATATTTGCTGTTTTCATTCTCATTGTACTGTTTGATCGCTAGCTGGCTCCCCTTTTCCATCGCCAGACCATACGTTGCGGTTTTTCCACTTAACTCATAGTTCAAACCAACTTTTACGGTATCTCCATCTTGTAATTCCACTGAAGAACCGCTGCCGCTGTCACCACATCCAGCCAATACTGTCAGCGCCATCGCACCAACTGCTAATAATTTTGGAAATTTCTTCATATGAATCGCTTCCCTTTCTTAATCTTCATTTCCCATTACAATCATCTATATAAATAGATTGTTGATATAAGTATAAATTGTTTATATCGCAATTTCAAGGCGTTTTACACAAACAAATCACATTATTTTCAGTAATTTGTCATTTATTGTAAATATTCTTTATTTTCTTTCACAATTTTTGAAAATATTCTTCTTTTTCTAATAAAACTTATATTCCCTGTAAAAAACTCTTGTATCTCTTTTTATTTTATGACATACTATACAGCAGTTATCAGTCAGTGAGGAGGACAGCGACTGTTGATAATGAGCGCCTGGACCTACAGGGTTGACGAGGTTGACAGTGATCGAAAGACTCGGCGGGTACTGTCACGGTATGAGGTGGATCGTAAGAACGTATGACAAAAAGCGCATAGCGCTACAAAACATCGTTTATCACCCTTGATTTTTATCATGCAATTCTTGCACAACAATAGCATAAGAACGTAAATCGCAGTTAAGCTTTCAGCATTTACAACTGTTGTTTTTATATTGCAAAAATGAAAACTGATGCTTGTTTTTCATTTAGGCATGTTCTTTTATTGCGGCATTTTTTGCAGATAAACATCCATTATGGGAGGATAACAATATGTGTGGAATCGTTGGATACAGTTCTTCTAGACAGGATGCCGTACCCGTTTTATTACAAGGTCTGACAACGCTGGAATATCGCGGCTATGACTCAAGCGGTATCGCTGTCTTTGAAAACAATCATTTAGAAATCATCAAAAGCAAAGGAAAAGTTTCTCAACTAAAAGAAAAAATCAATCAGCTCACATTACGCAGCAGCTGCGGTATTGCGCATACGCGCTGGGCGACACATGGCGAGCCAAACGAGAATAATGCGCATCCCCACCGCCAAGGAAATGTCACATTAGTGCATAATGGCATCATCGAAAACTATCATGAATTAGCTTCACAGCTTTCTCAAATCGGTTATCAATTTCATACGCAGACAGATAGTGAAATTGCCTGTGCATGCATTGATGCCGCTTATCAAAAAACAAAAGATCCGCTGCTCGCTTTACAACAAGCGCAAGCACAGTTCAAAGGATCTTATGCATTTGCGATCCTTTTTGACGCATATCCAGATACGGTATTTGCCATGCGTTATGAATCACCATTGATCATCGCTAAAGATGAAACAGCTTCTTATATAGCCAGCGACATCCCGGCATTGCTTTCTTATACCAGAAACTATATCGTATTAGACCAAAAAGAGATCGCTATACTTCACGGAAATAACATTCAGCTTTATGATTCGACAGGGAACGCAAAAACACCGATTTATCAAACGACGACGATGGATCTTCAAGCGATCCAAAAGGATGGCTATGCGCATTTCATGTTAAAAGAAATCCATGAGGAACCACAGGCAGTCAAAGATACTTTGCAGTCTTTTCTGCGTGATGGCATCCTCAGCAATAACGCTCGTCCTTTTTCCTACGAACGCTATCAACAGATCGTGATCGTAGCTTGCGGAAGTGCCTATTATGCAGGAATGATCGCTAAAGAGCTGATCGAATCAGAAGCACGTATGTATGTGCAAGTGGAAGTTGCCAGTGAATTCCGCTATCGCAATCCGCTCTTAGATGCACAGACTTTGGTCATCCTCATCTCCCAAAGCGGAGAAACCGCCGATACGCTAGCTGCGATGAAACTGGCTAAAGCAAAGAATGTCGATACGCTCGCTGTTGTCAATGTCGTTGGCAGCTCGTTGGCTCGTGAATCCGATTACGTCGCTTATACGATGGCAAAAGCGGAAATCGCAGTTGCCACTACCAAAGCGTATGCAGCACAAGTTGCCTTGCTCTCTTATCTGGCTTTACAATTCGCCTGTATGCGTCATCATATGAATGAAGAAAGGAAACAGCGCATCCTCCTTCAAATGCAGCAGCTGCCGCATTCAATGGAAACTATGTTACAGCAGTCTTATTGGGAGGAAAGTGCACAATTGTTAAAAGCACAAGAACACGTATTTTTTATCGGTCGTGGTTTAGATCATGCCCTCTGCATGGAAGGTTCTTTAAAATTGAAAGAGATTTCGTATATTCACAGTGAAGCTTATGCTGCTGGTGAATTAAAACATGGAACGATCTCTTTGATCGAACAAGGAACACCGGTGATCGCTATCGCCAATGAAGCGAGCTTATTCGATAAGACGATCAGCAATATCCGCGAAGTAAAAGCGCGTGGAGCACATGTGATCTTGATCTGTCGGGAAGATTTTCGCGTTCATAACGAACTCTATGATCAATTGATCACCACGCCGCCTTTGGACCGTATGGTACAAGCAATCTTGACTGTACTGCCTTTGCAGATGATCGCTTATCATACAGCTTTATTGCGTGGATGTGAAATTGATAAACCACGTAATTTGGCAAAATCGGTCACAGTTGAATAGATATTTAATGTCAGTACTTCCTATTTCCTTTATCTTACACTGGCATTGAATATAGAGAAAGGATCTCCTTTCAAGAAAAGCATCGGTTCATTCCGATGCTTTTTATTAAAAGAATAATTGTATAGCGATATCTGCCATTCCGTTATAGATGACATTGCGCAAGTTCAACAATGGACCATTGATGACATTTGCAAACAGCAAAAACAAAATGAGCAATGACAAGAACTGTTCGTTGCGCATAAACCAAGCAAACAAAGAATCCGGCAATATACCATATAAGATCTTTGAACCATCTAAAGGCGGTACAGGAATCATATTAAAGATAGCTTGGCCAAGGGATAACAGCGCCGTATAATTCAACAGATTATAGACATACATCACAATGGTATTGAGCATGCGATTCGCTGGTAACATATAACCAAATCGCATCAATGCCGCAATCAAGAGTATACAGACAAAAGCCAAGACAAAATTCATCAACGGACCTGCAAAAGCAGTCCATACGATGCCGGTCTTTGGATCTTTATAGTAGCTTGCATCAACTCGTACCGGTTTTGCCCAACCAAAGCCAACAAACAACAAAGCCAAAGTTCCAAACGGATCTAGATGACGCAACGGATTCAACGATAAGCGGCCATCTTCCTTCGGTGTTGGATCTCCTAGTTTATACGATACATATCCATGTGCAAGTTCATGTAATGATACGCTGATCAAGATCGCAGGTACGATATAGATCCACTGATCAAAGTTCATCCACATTACCTCCTATGTTCATATATAGTATTCATTATAGAGAGAAGTGTTCCACTTTGCAACTGCCTTTAACTAGAGATGGCCGCAAATAGATTTTTCCGTTATAATAAATTTATAGAAACAAAGGAGGGAAAACATCGTGCGCATCTTGATTGCTGAAGACGAACACGAACTGAACGCTTTGATTACACAACGTTTGATCAAAGAGCATTACAGTGTTGATTCCTGTTATGATGGAGAAGAAGCGCTAGACTATTTGCGCATGGCTGACTACGACGTTTTGATCTTAGACATCATGATGCCAAAGTTGGATGGTCTCTCCGTTTTAAAACAGTTACGTGAACACAATAAAGAAATTGCTGTTTTGCTGTTGACAGCAAAAGACAGTATCGATGACCGTGTCACTGGTTTAGATGCCGGAGCAGACGATTATCTGATCAAACCATTTGCATTTGAGGAATTATTAGCGCGTTTACGCGTATTATTGCGAACACCGCAGCAGAAACAAAATGAACTTCATGTTGGAGATCTTCATGTGACACTAGATACGCATCAAGTAAAGCGAGGATCAAAAGAAATTCAACTCTCTTCGAAAGAATATACCTTATTATGCTATATGATGCGAAACGCCGGCATCGTTTTGACCAGAGAGCGTTTAGAACAACACGTCTGGAATTACGATTATACCGGTGCTTCCAATCTCATCGATGTCTACATCCGGCATTTACGTAAAAAGATCGATGATGGCTTTAAGAAAAAGTTGATCCATACCATCCGTGGGCACGGCTATGTGCTTAAGGAGGACGCATGAAACATATATCCTTAAAAGCACGGCTTACCATTCTCTATACAGGAATCATGATCTTTCTCTTTTTAATCGTCTGCGGATTGCTTTTTTCTCTAGGATCACAGATCATCTTAACCGATACGCGCAGTTTGTTGCAGGAGCATGTTTCCTCTTCATTTGATGAAATTTTTGTTCAACAAGGTCGTATTGAATTTGATTCCGATCTTTTGCAGGTAGAAGACGGTGTATATCTTTCCATCTTTGATGCGAAAGGAGAAATGCTCTATGGGCGGCTACCTTATCATTTTACTTATGATCTACCTTTTGTCACAGATGAGCTTCGCCGCATCGACACAGATTCTTTATCTTATTATGTACTGGACATGTCCTATACCATCGAAGGGCAAGAACCTTTGATCATTCGAGGTGTTATCTCCATTACAGATGCAGAACGTAATTTTCGTTTTATTCTACAACTGGCTCTTATTCTCTTCCCTGTATTCATTTTATTAAGCATGATCTTTGGTTATTTTATAAGCCGTCGTGCACTTGCCCCCGTTTCACATATCACAGAAACGGTTCAACGAATCCAAAAAGAGAATGACCTCAGCCAACGCGTCCAACTAGGAGAAGGGCATGATGAAATCTATACGTTAGCCGCAACTTTTGACGACATGTTAGAAAAAATTGAAACATCTGTCAAACGCGAGCGACAATTTACCAGTGATGTCTCTCATGAGCTTCGCACACCGCTCAGCGTTATGATGATGCAATGTGATACTTTGTTGGCAAAAAAAGATCTAGAGGCGGACGTACGAAGTCAAATCGAACGTTTGCAAGAACGGGTGCGTTCGCTTTCTTCCATGATTGCTCAGCTTTTACAGCTTTCCCGTGCTGATCAAGGCAGAGAACAGCTGCAAAAAGAACGTTTCTCATTTAGCGAATTATGTGACACGATTGCCGAAGAATATGCAGAAATCGCTGCTGATTCTAACATTCAACTGATTTCTCACATACAAGCGAATTGTTTCCTCTATGCAGATGAAATGCTCATGGTTCGCATGATAGCAAATTTATTGCAGAATGCAATCACGTATGGAAGAGAAAACGGTCATATCTGGTTTCAGGTAGAACAACAAGAACAGCTAGTCATCGAGATCAAAGATGACGGTATCGGTATTAGTGAAGAACACTTACCTCATATCTGGGATCGTTTTTATCAGGTGGATGCATCACGAAGCCAACCGGATAACAACGGATTAGGCTTAGCGATGGTCCGCTGGATCGTTGAAGCACACAACGGTACCATAGCTGTTCAAAGCAAACTCAACGAAGGAACCACATTTCAGCTTACATTTCCAAATGTAAACGATACAAAGGAGGAATCATCATGAATAAACGATGGATCACTGTCAGCGTCTTCACCCTGCTTTTACTTTGGGGCTGCGGATCATCTTCCATAACAGAAAGCGATGCAAAAAAAATCGCTTTTGACAGTGCTAATGTTCAAGAAGAAGATCTTACATCTTTAAAAGTGGAGCCCTCTTCATTAGATGGTGAAGAGACCTTTGTTCTTGTTTTCCAAACCGCGGAGAAGAATTATCAGATCATCGTATCAAAACAGGATGGCGAGATTCTTCGCTCCGCTTATCAAAGCCTTCAATCTCCTTTACAACCATCCACTGATCCTACCATAAACGAAGAACCTACACCGGAAAACCCTGATGAACTTACGATAGAGGATGCAAAGAAAATCGCTTTGGACGATGCTGGTGTCGATGCTGCAAACGCTTCTTTCACTAAAGCAAAAACGGACCGTGAAGATGGTGCTACTGTATATGAATTAGAGTTTCATACATCGGACACTTATTATGAATATACCGTCGCAATGAATGGAAAGATTCTCGACGTCGATCTGGAAATGTTCGATTATCGAAATGCTATCGGTAATGAAATCACGAAAGATGAAGCCATTCAAATGGTCTTATCAAAAGTAGATGGTGCTTCTAAAGAAAACGTCCGTATTGAAGAAGATTGGGATGATGGCATGCATTTGTTTGAAGGAAAGCTTTATTACAACAATACCAAATATGAATTTGAGATCGATGCAAGTAGCGGTACGCTTTTAGAATGGAGCATGGAATACCACGATTGAGATCACTAAAGAAAAGAATGCATCATTCGTCATGTCTGAAATCCTGCATTCTTTTCTTTTTCTCTTATCATAAAAAAGAGGATGAACGCTCATCCTCTTTTTACAAACTATTTTGTTTTCTCGATGATTTCGATGAAGCTGTCAGCTTTCAAACTTGCACCACCGATCAGTGCACCATCGATATCTGGCTGTGCCATATATTCTGCGATGTTGTTTGGTTTTACAGATCCACCATACTGTACACGTACTTTTTCTGCAGCTTCTTCGCCATACATTACTTTTACCTGATCACGAACGATGCGGCAGCAGTTCTCAGCGATCTCAACAGATGCGCTCTTTCCTGTACCGATTGCCCAGATTGGTTCATAAGCGATAACGATATCAGCTACACATTTTGGACATAAATCAGCCAAAGAACCTGTCAACTGATCACGGATCACTTTTTCAGATTCGCCAGCATCATACTGTGCTTCTGTTTCACCGATACACAGGATTGGTGTAATACCTGCTTCGATCAGACGTTTCGCTTTTTTATTTACTGTTTCATCCGTATCACCAAACATCGTACGACGTTCAGAGTGACCGATGATACAGTGTGTAACACCAACTTCCTGTAACATTGGTACAGATACTTCACCAGTAAATGCACCGCTGTCTTCGAAGTGGCAGTTTTCAGCTGCAATGATCAGATTTTTTGCTGCTGCTACTGCTGTAGACAAAGCTGTAAAAGGAGCGCCGATACCAAATGTAGCGTTTTCGCTCGCTGCAGCAGCGTCTACTGCATCGATGAATTCTTTTGTTTCCTTCATCGTTTTATTCATTTTCCAGTTTCCGACAATAATTGGTTTTCTCATGATGTATTTCCCCTTTTGAATTATTTATCGCTGATTACAGCAATACCTGGCAATTCTTTACCTTCCATGTATTCCAAAGAAGCTCCACCGCCAGTAGAGATGTGAGAGAATTTCTCCTTGAATCCTAACTGGATTGCTGCAGCTGCAGAGTCACCACCACCGATGACAGTCGTAGCTCCTGGCAATTCAGAGATTGCTGTACATACAGCTAATGTACCTTTAGCGAATGGTTCCATTTCAAATACACCCATTGGACCATTCCATACAACTGTTTTTGCACCTTCCAGTGTTTTCTTGAACAGTTCTACTGTCTTAGGACCGATGTCCAGACCCATCCATCCATCAGGAATATCTTTTTCGCAAACCTGTGTATTTGCATCTACTGCGAATTTATCAGCAATGATATTATCTACAGGCAATACCAGCTTGTCGCCAGCTTTTTCCATGTATTCTTTTGCCAATTCGATCTTATCTTCTTCTAACAAAGAATCACCGACATTTTTACCTTTTGCCTTCATGAACGTATAAGCCATACCGCCACCAACGATAACTTTGTCTGCTTTTTTCAACAGGTTATCTACAACAGCGATCTTGTCTGATACTTTTGCACCACCGATGATGGCAATGAATGGACGCTCTGGCGTATCCACAGCTTTACCTAACATCGTCACTTCTTTTTCTACCAAGAAACCTAAACCGTTTTCTTTGATAATGCTAGGGATACCAGCTGTAGAAGCATGTGCACGGTGAACAGAACCAAATGCATCTTCTACGAATACTTCACCTAAGCTTGCCCAATACTGTGCAAGTTCTGGATCATTCTTGCTTTCACCTTTTTCATAACGCGTATTCTGCATCAATACGATTTCGCCGTCTTTCAGATCAGCGACCATCTTTTCCAGTTCTTCTCCTCTAGTTACTGGGCAGAAGCTTACTTTCGTATCTACCAATTCAGCTAAACGCTCAGCTACACAACGCAGATCGTTCTTTGCTTTATCTTCTTCTGTCTTTACTTTACCTAAGTGAGACATCAGGATGATTCTAGCCTTATTTTCAATTAAATATTTAATTGTTGGTAACGCCTGAACGATACGGTTGTCGTTTGTAATCTTTCCGTCCTTTCTCGGAACGTTGAAGTCACAGCGAACGATGACCTTTTTTCCAGCAACATCAAGGTCTTTTACAGTTCTCTTTGCCATTGTCAAATTCCTCCTTATTATGACTGAACTTATTATAGCACTGAACATTTTCAAATTAAAGCCTTTCCCATCGTATCTGCTCACTTTTTCACAAAGTGTTTACCGGATAAAATCTCTGCTTTCTTTTTTCCATATTTTTATCGATCGCATCAAAAACTATGATATTGTATAGTAGATTGTTAAAGGATTTGGAGGACCGCTATATGAACGTCAATCAGCTTTCTTCCATGTATGTCACCCGTTTACTTGAACAAGACGATGTGGAAATTGTGTATTCGTTATGCAAAGAGAATAAGCTTTATTACACTTACTGTCCCCCTTTTGTGACCAAGGAATCCATTTGGGAAGAAATGCAGTCACTACCAAAAGGGAAAACGATGAAAGACAAATACTACCTTGGTTATTTTCTACAGGATCAGCTGATTGCCGTAATGGATCTGATTGATCGATATCCAGATGAAAAAAGCGTCTTCATCGGTTTTTTCATGTTGCTCTCCAGCTTACAAAACAAAGGAATCGCTTCCCAGATCATCCAAGACCTCGTTAACTATTTAATAAAAGAAGGTTATCAACAAATTCAACTAGCCTGGGTTAAAGGCAATCCTCAAGCCGAACGCTTCTGGTTGAAAAATCAATGGACACCAATTAAACAAACGATCAGCAATACCCAGCATTCTGTCATTTTAGCTCAACGAATCTTATAAATAGAAAAAAGCGACAATTTGCACTGTCGCTTTATTTATGATAGGGACGATGATTATTGATCATATACGCCCGATAAATCTGTTCTAAAACCAATACTCTGGTCATTTGATGCGTAAATGTGAGATCGCTCAGTTTCCAGCGTAGATCGCTTCGGTCAACGACCTGTTTGCTTGGACCTAAGGATCCGGCAATCACAAAGATCAACGTGCTATTCCCCTGTGTTTGCAATTGATCGATCTTTTTAGCGAACTCTTCACTGTCAAACATTTTCCCCCACAGATCCAGCAAAATCACAAAATCATTTTCTTTGATCTGAGCTAACAAACGTTTTCCCTCTTTTTCTTTGACCAGTTCGTTTTCCGCATCGCTATTGGTCTGCGGCGCATGCTCATCATTTACTTCCGTGATCTCTACTTTCGTAAAGGGAGATAATCGTTTGCGATACTCATCGATCAAGGCGAGCATCGCTTTTTCTTTGATCTTCCCTACTGCTAGAATTTTGATCATAGCCTACTCATGTCGAATCGGGAACTGTGAAGTCAAGGCAAGCACCTCTTCACGAAGCGCTTTGATCGCATCGCTACCAGATTCCATCTGCAAAGCGCGAACGATCCATTCACCAACCTGTTCAAATTCCTTTTCTTTGAAGCCGCGGCTCGTCATCGCTGCACTGCCTAAACGGATTCCGCTTGTCACAAATGGTTTTTCCTGATCAAATGGAATCGTATTCTTGTTACAGGTAATACCTGCTTCATCTAATAAAGCCTCCGCTTTCTTACCGCTCATACCAATGCTCGCCTTTACGTCTACCAGCAATAAATGATTATCACTGCCACCACTCACAATACGATAACCGTGTTTTTTTAATGTATCTGCTAATACTTGGCAGTTTTTTACGATTTGCTTCGCATACTCGACAAAACTTGGCTGCATCGCTTCATGCAAACAAACGGCTTTAGCAGCAATGATGTGCATCAAAGGTCCGCCCTGCATTCCTGGGAATACAGTCTTATCCAGCTGTGCTGCATATTCCTTTTTACAAAGTACCATACCGCCGCGTGGTCCACGCAACGTCTTATGTGTCGTTGTCGTCACAAAGTCCGCATATGGAACCGGGCTCGGATGAACACCAGCTGCAACCAAACCGGCAATATGCGCCATATCGACCATCAACAACGCACCCACCTCATCCGCGATGGCACGGAAACGCGCAAAATCAATGATTCGTGGATAAGCGCTGGCACCGACAACGATCAGTTTTGGACATTCTTTTTTAGCAATCGCCAACACTTCATCATAATCGATCATTTCTGTTTGGCGATTGACCCCATAATCGACAAAGCGATATAGCGTTCCACTGAAATTCAATGGATGCCCATGCGTCAGGTGTCCGCCGGCACTCAAATTCATGCCTAACACCGTATCCCCTGGTTTTAAGACAGTCATATATACCGCCATGTTTGCCTGGGAACCGCTATGTGGCTGTACATTGGCATGTTCCGCATGGAATAATTCTTTGGCACGTTCTCTTGCGAGCTCTTCGATCTCATCTACGCAGTAACATCCTCCATAATACCGTTTATTCGGATATCCTTCCGCATATTTATTGGTCAAAATACTTCCGGCAGCCTCCAATACATCATTGGACACATAGTTTTCTGAAGCGATCAGCTCTACGTTGTTCAGCTGACGTTTCGCTTCCTTTTCAATCATCTCTTTGATCTGTACATCTTTCATTTCGTCACATCCTTTGTTAGATTATAGCATGCTCTGGTTTTCCTTTCTTTAAAATTACTCGCCTTTTTCATGATTTTTTTTATTTTTCCACCTGTGTCTATCTTGCTTATACAGATTTTTATTAAAGTTCTACAAATATCTGACAATTACTTTAAATATACATTCGTCTTTTTTCTTCATTCTTTCGTTTATATGGTGAAAGGAAAGGAGTGTCAAAACGATGGAACTGGCCTGTGAACAAGTATCAAGAACTTTTCGCCAAAAAAAAGCTGTTGATCATGTAAGTTTCTCGATTCAGAATGGTGTTCATGCGCTTTTAGGTGCCAATGGTTCTGGAAAAACCACCTTGATCCGTATGCTTGCCGGCTTATTACCGCCAAGCGAAGGCAACATCTATTTTGATCAGATTGCCATTACCAAACAATATGATACCTATTGTGCATCTTTAGGCTATATGCCGCAGCATTTTGGCTTTTATCCAAATTACACTGTTGAACAATTTTTATCTTATATGGGATTGTTGAAACGTATTCCAAAATCTTTGCTTCAAAAACGAATCGATGAGTTATGCAACCAGCTTCATCTTTCAAAAGAGAGAAAACAGAAAATGAAGCATCTCTCTGGTGGGATGTTACGTCGTGTGGGTATCGCACAATCACTTTTGGCAAGCCCTTCTCTCTTATTACTAGATGAACCGATCGCCGGATTAGATACAAAAGAACGCATCGTTTTTCGCAACTTGATCGCATCTTTAGCAAACGAATGTACGATCCTGTTATCCACGCACATCGTCAGCGATATTGAATCAATCGCAGATGATATCCTCGTCATGAAAGATGGTGGGATCCTTGCTCATGAACCTTGTGAAGCTTTATTAGAAAGCATGAAAGGAAACGTGTGGGAAGTCATCCTTCCTGCTCAGGCAACAAACAAGCAGCTACAGGACCAAATCATTGTCAAAACGCATCGACAAGGAAATCAAGTGTATCTGCGCATATTGGCCGATCATCAACCATATCCTCATGCACAGCCTGTCCAGCCAGATCTAGATGATTATTATCTTTATCATTTTAGCGAAGGAAGTAATTGCTATGTGGAACTTGATCGTCAGTGAGCTCAAAAAAACACTGCGTAACAAATTTCATTTCTCTCTTTTGATCTTCATCATCGCAATCATGGTCATCCAGATCGTTCAGGAAGATTATCGAGCAGTCAATGCCTATGATCCTGATCTTCAGTTTTCCACCTTTGATGGTGAACCGTTAAAAACAAATCGAGATCTGTATGCTTATGCAGATGAAATTTACTCACAATATGAAGGAACAGTGAATGAAGATTTATGGCAGCGCTTCATGGATGATTATAATCATCTGTATGCTGCGTTTACGAAAGAAGAAAACGTTGATGACATGAAAATGACAAGTTTCTATGGCGAAGACTGGAAAGCCCTGTTTGAACGCAATGAACAGCATCAATTGACAGAAGAAGATCTTCGATTGCTGCAGCGTCTGAGCAATAGTGGCACTACTTATGTATCGCTTGCTTATGATGAATTCTCCGATCAGGAATCCGATCATTATTTATTAAAAACATTTTATAAAGATGAAAGCTGTCTGAATACGTTAAACCTGATCTATCGCGGTGATAGTGATCTCTTGTATCAAGAGCCGCTTCTAAACGAGAATGCAGCGCAGCAATATCCCAATTCTTATCCTCTCTATAGTCTTCTGCGTCCGCAAACCATGCTTCTCGATCAACTAAGTTTAATCTACTCTGAAAATGGAAACACATTAAATGGTCAGACAAATTTATGCGCTTATGCTGAAGAACAGCTCTCACAGCCGCAATCGTATGGCAGCGTAATACCGGCACAGCTTCTCATTCGCCACATGCAGTCGAATACGATGGTTACGATCATCATCTTAGCCATTCTCTTTGCCAATACTTTTGCCATTGAGAAAAGCACGAAGATGGATCAGCTGATCGTCGCAACGAAAGCTGGTTATACGCGAATTACGATTGCCAAGATCTTGGCCAATTTGCTGATTACATTCACCCTTTACCTCATCATGGATCTCATTGCATTCGCCTTCACGATCAGCACCGTTTCCTTACATGGATTCGATCTGCCTGTGATTGAGCAGTTAAAGTTCACTTTGAAGATCTTCGATATCCCTTACCTGTCTTATTGGCAATTCATCGTTTCCTTATTTTCTTTGCAATGCTTAGCCATCATAGCAATCTCATTCAGTGCAAGTCTCATATCCTGTTTGACAAAAAACCGATTCATCACGATCTTGATCCTATTCAGCATCTTATTCATTCCGCTTTTATTTTATCCATATCTCCCTGAATGGGTTTCAAGCATTGCTATTTTGAATTATGTCAATCTTGGCGACATGTATTTGTTTTTTACTTCCAATCCGCTGCTCCATGATCCAATTTTAAGCAACGGCATCTGGGTAAAAGATTTTGTGTGAATCATCTGGATTTTCTTTGCTGTTTTCGCTAGTATTGGTATGCTGATTCATGCAAAGCTTCATATCGTTACAACAAAATAACATTTTTCATCAACTGAAAAGGAGGGGATTTTTTGGATGAGAAGACCTTGATCAAAGCACTTCGTAAAGGAAATGAAGCAGCCGTTCAACAATTGATCCAACAATATTATCCTCCTGTGTACCGCTATGTCTGTACCAAGGTAACCAATCAAGCAGATGCACAAGACATCTTACAGGAAACCTTTCTTCGTTTCATGAAACAGATCCCCACCTATCGTATACAAGAAAAATTAGCAGGATATCTCTATCGGATTGCTTCTAGCTGCTGCATCGATCATCTACGCAAAGAGCAGCGTCACCGGCATTTACCAATCGAAGAAGAAATCCTGCCGAATGAAATTTCTTTCCAAGAAATTATGATGCAATCATTCGAATATGAGCACCTGCATCGATTGCTTCTCTTATTACCAAATGAAGAACAAGACATCATCTACTTTTATTATTTAAAACAAATGAATTTCCGTGAAATCAGTGAATTGCTGGATATTCCCCAGTCAACATTAAAATCCAGACATGCCCGAGCGCTGATTCATTTACGAAATTTATGGAGGACAACCGTGATGAAACCATGGAATGAACCTGATCCGCAAATCATGCAGATGACCGCCTTTCTTGCCCATGAACAATTACAAACTTCTTTACAAATGACGGATTCCCGCTCACACATTGTTCAACGGCTCATCCATATAGAGCTACGTTTCTTTCTGCTGTTCAGCGCTGTTTCTTTTACACTCTTGTTATGGCTGCTTGTATACTTACAGCAAAACCGCATGCTGATCATCGCTTTTTATTTCTTTTTTCTCGGAAGTTATGGTGTTTATGCTACTTATCGTCAATCGATCTATGGTATGGATGAACTGATCAGTATCTGTTATATCAATCAAGGACGCCTGTTCCTTTACAAATGTGCTGCCATCGCACTTGTACAGCTTTTTCTCTTTATGATCTTATTTCTTTTCGAATTTCTCGCACAAAAAAATATTTGGCCGCTATTTTTCTCTACTCTATTTCCATTTCTTTTGATTCAAAATTTGACCTTGTTCGCAGATCACTGGATTTCGCAAAAAATCTTTGTATTACTAACTTATCTTGTTTTTTATCTCTTTTATTTATTCTTTTTAGCGATCGTTCCATCCTTCTTTGAACAATTATCGATCGTTCCTATGATCTTAATCACTCTTTTATCGATCATATGGTTGTCTTATGGCATCAAGCAAAAATATCACCAGGTAGACATCCCTGTCATCGGCAGATAACGATCTTCCTGTTAACAAAATCAATTGCACTTATCATGTGGATGGTAACAGGTACGCCTTTCATTTTTCGTGTGGGTGGTCAATTCTATACAAAAAAATCCTTTCTTTGTATGATTTGTTTGGTCTAAATCATCTAAAAGAAAGGAGGCCTTTGCCTAGTGTTATTATATGATGTTGTTCTCTAAATTGAAAGATTCTGATTTCATCATTTATCGTGATATATTCTTTTATAACCAAAGTAAAGAAATATCGTTTGAAACGGGTCATTCATTTCGTGTGTCTACTTTCGTGAATACTATCAACTTGAGGTGCAAGATTGCACCTTTTCTATCAACAATTGCACAACACCGAGTTTAAAACCATCTTATTTAATACATATCATGTAGATTGTTTTTTACAAATAAAATTTGTTGTATGATCCTTATTATGATTCCAAAGATCATGACAATAAAGAGAATGCCTAATACAATTTTTAAAATAACATGCATTGTGTCCCATTGTGAAACAATATACCATTGATAAACAACCTGATAGCAGAACATGAATAGAACAATGATTACACAAGGTATTGCCGTAATTTCTATAACTTTATATTTTCTCTTTCCTTCTTTCCTTTTCGGAAATTCCAAGAATCTTATAAATCCGTTTTTTATTTTTTCTTTCATATCCACAATCCTATAGGTAATTCAGGTTCTGTATAGATGATACCTCCTACTTTTCCTTTCTTTCGTTTTAACTTTTATTTTATAGATATTCTTATGTACAAAATGTACTCGCTTCATCAAGTTCCATCATTTTTACTGAATAACAATCATCATTCATGCTCCTTTTCATGCATTGTTTGAATGAAAGAACCTGCCACTCCTTCTATTTACTTTATGAAGGTTTCCTCTATAAAAATTTTAACAATGCTATACGGTGATTATAAGTCTAGTTTACCTATGGCCAAAGTAGTATAATATCTATATAAGATCAATCCTAATATAAAGCTAACGTGTGCAGGATCGCACCTTCATTGACCGCTGTAAATTTGCATTTGTGCATACTTATCATTCGGTCTTTTTTTGTTCCTTCCCATAAAAAAAATGATTTTAAGTCATTGTCTGCTTAAAATCACTCTATCGATGATATTTTGTCACCAACGAATCAACAAGCTTACTTCGTAGATGGTTCATTTTTGCACACACGTTCAATGTGCAATGCCAAATATCCTGTTTCTACTTTCGGAATCTCCTTATGGATTGTGCGCTCGATCCGCTCAATGATATGCTTGGCAACATCATAAGAATATGGAAAATTCGTCTTTGTGTATTCTTCCATATCTAATGCTAACACTTCTCCATCTCTCAACCGTGCCAACAAGTATTTCATGTGTGTCAACAGTCGACTATACGATAAGGTATGTACGTCTATTTCGACACCGCATTCCCGCTCGACCTGCTGAATGCTTTCATTGACGATAACTGCCACCAGCATGCCTTCATCGACCTGTTCTCCCATTGCACTATGAATATGAAGGGTAATATAACCGACTTCATCTTCGTTGATTTCATAACCACAACGCTCATAGATGATCTGTTTTCCTTGTTTTGCAACTTCGTATTCTTCTGGATACAATAAACAGATATCATTGACAAAAGGGTTCGTGATATTCATACCGCTTTTAATTCGGGTAATCGCAAATGCGATATGATCCGCTAATGGCAATAAGATATTACGGTCAATGTTTTCAAAATGTTTTTCCGCAATAGTGATGATCTCACTGCTGATTTCCAGATACATCGGTTCTAAATGACTCAATACATCTTTGGTTGGTCCCTTTGTCGTTTCTTTCTGCAGTTCATATATTTTTCCTGTATAAGGAGGATTTAACTGCTCGTTGACTTTACGTCCAAATCCGATTCCTCTATCAAGAAGCAGAAGAACACGGTTATCCTGTACATCATGTACAATCACTGCATTATGGTTTAAGATGCGGATGATTTTTGCCATGTTCTTCTCTCCTTTCTTATTTATCTTACACGGATGATTTCATCACCGGCATTCACATTACCTAGTTTCAACAGTTCTAAGTGATGGTCACCTAAATTAGTGAAAACCAGCGGTACGGCATCGGATGGTGCATTCTCTTTAATATATTGTAAATCAATTTCCATCAATTTTGCACCTTTTTCTACTTTTTGTCCATTTTCTACCAAGACATTGAATCCTTTACCGCCTAATTTCACCGTATCGATTCCTGCATGAATCAAGATATCGATGCCTTCGGAAGAAGTCAGACCGATCGCATGTTTCGTATCAAATACAAACTGGATCGTCGCATCACATGGACTGTATACATCTCCCTCTGTAGGGAAGATCACAATGCCATCCCCCATCATCTTTTGCGCAAAAGTAGGATCTGGCGTTTCATTGATCAGTTTTGCTTCTCCCTTCATCGGAGCCACGAAGATTTCTTTGATTTCTTTCTTCTCTTCTTTTACCGGTTCTTTAACAACTGCTTGTACGGGTGTTTCATCCACTTCTACTGGATTTTGCAGATAGTCTTCTAAATCCGATTTGATGACAGAAACACGCGGACCATAAATAACTTGCACGCCTTTTCCTTTTTTGATGACACCAGCTGCACCGCTTTGTTTGAGCACGCCTTCATCTACTTGATCTGCATTTTTTACCGTTACACGCAAACGTGTTGCGCAGCAGTCTACATCAGAAATGTTATCAGCACCGCCCAAACCTTTTGCGATCATTGCAGAAAGTGCATTTGGTTGCCCAGCTGTTGTTTCTTTTTCTGCTTCCTTACGCGCATTAACGTCTGCTTTCGTATACAGTTTTGTCTCTTCATCATCATCTTCACGACCTGGTGTCTTCAGATTAAACTTCTTGATCAAGAACTTGAAGATAAAGAAATACAAGAAGAAGTATACGATACCTACTGGAATGATCAACAACCAACTTGTTTTATCATTTCCTTGCAGGATACCAAACAATAATAGATCTAAGAATCCTCCTGAGAACGTCAGACCTACCGCAATATTCAACATATGCGCGATCATATATGCAGCACCAGCCAATACGACCTGAACTGCAAACAACATCGGTGCTACGAACAAGAAAGAGAATTCAATTGGTTCAGTGATACCTGTAAACATGCTTGTTAAAGCTGCAGATAATAACAGACCGCCGGCAATCTTTTTCTTTTCCGGTTTTGCACATTGATACATTGCCAAAGCAGCACCAGGCAAACCGAAGATCATGAAGATGAACTCACCAGAGAAATAACGAGTCGCATCTGCACTGAAATGGACGACCGTTGGATCTGCTAACTGTGCAAAGAAGATATTTTGTCCTCCCTGGATCAGTTGACCGCCAACTTCCATTGTTCCTCCAACGGCAGTTTGCCAGAATGGCAGATAGAATACATGGTGCAAACCAAATGGAATCAAAGCACGTTTGATGATACCAAAGATCAAGGTTCCCACATAACCGGTACCTGTGACCAAAGAGCCCAATGCATAGATGCCATTTTGTACCACTGGCCAGATAAAGAACATCAAGATGCCTACAAACACGAATGTGATCGTTGAGATGATCGGTACAAAGCGACTGCCGCCAAAGAAGGATAATGCGTTTGGCATTTCGATCTTATAAAATTTATTATGCAACGCTGCTACGCCTAAACCGACGATAATACCGCCAAACACACCCATCTGCAGTGTCTGAATACCACACATGGAAGCGATCGTTCCGCCCAATACGTCTGGAGAGATACTGCCATCTGCCAAGATCTCACCATTGATCGTCAACATCGCATTGATGGATACATGCATAACAAAGAAGGCGATGACTGCTGAGAGGGCCGCAACCTCTTTTTCTTTCTTTGCCATACCAATAGCAACACCAGCCGCAAAGATCAAAGGCAAATTATCAAAGATCGCACTACCTGCTTTGCTCATGACGGTCAATAAGTCGTGCAAGATCGTTCCATTTCCCAAGATCCCCTGCAATCCATAAGAAGCGATCATCGTTTCATTTGTGAAGGAGCTTCCGATACCTAGCAACAAACCTGCAACCGGAAGTACAGCGATTGGAAGCATAAAGCTTCGTCCGATGCGTTGAAGAACGCCAAATACTTTGTCTTTCATTTTCTTTTCCTTTCCTCTCGCGATTCTTCAACGTTTCTCCCTTTCAGTTTAATAGTGCGGCATAAAGAAAAGGCACAAACATTAAAGAATCTCTACTGAGATCAATTCTTTAATAGTTCATGCCTGCATTACCAGTAACACTCTATTTCCATTTTTATTTTAGTCAAGTAAGCGGTTACTGTCAACCATTTTTTAAAAAATTTTTATATGCTATAATGTTGACCATAGAGGAGGGTGTACATGGAGATCTTGCAACTGCGTTATCAGATTGAGATCATGCTCACTATCGGTTTTGCCATCCTTGTATTGATAGTATTATTGCTTTGCGGGATACAAATGTATTTCGACATCCGAAAAGAAAGCAAACAGATGCGTGAAACTGCTTCTCTTCAATGCAGTCAATGTCACACATCCTTTCAAGTCCCTATCGCTTATTTTGTGCAACATCCCTTTTTGATAAAAAAGGAGCGACGCATACAAACAGGCGGCTATAAACGTCTGGCTTCACGGCAATACCGTTTGCGATGCCCGGCTTGTCAACAAAAGACATGGTGCGATTATGATTTCCATTCTGCACCGATTCTCCTTCATTTATTACCGAAAGGCATGCTGAAAAAACATATTATCCGATTTATCTTATTAGAAGGAGCTCTCTTTCTGTTTTACATGATGTTGCTTCAACTGCTTCCCATCTTGCTTATATAAAAAGTTCCTTTAAACAGGAACTTTCAGACTGTTGACAAAGTATGTCGACAGTCTTTTCTTTTTCTGGTAAAATAT
>CBCTZR010000011.1:0-38087 GCA_965151435.1 uncultured Merdibacter sp.
TATTTCTTTTTTGGAACTAACACCATATTTTAACGTTTTGTTCGGAAAACAGGTTTTACACTTTTATTGTAGCGGTCAAAGATGAAAATAAGATGAACGCCAAACAGAAATATCGCATAAAAAAGGCATCCGTTCGATGCCTAAACCAAATCATAAAGCTCTAACAACTGCGCTGGAGAAGTCTGCTTTTTCTCCTCTTCATTCAACACAGAAACGATTCGACCTTCATTCATTATCAGCGTTTTATTTCCGTAGATGAAAGACTGTTTTAAATTATGAGTGATCATGATCGTCGTAATATGATGTTCTTTGATAATCTTCTCCGTCAGATCCATGACGCTTTTTGCCGTCTTTGGGTCAAGCGCTGCCGTATGCTCATCAAGCAATAAAAGCTTTGGGGGAACGATGGTCGCCATCAAAAGTGCCAATGCTTGACGCTGGCCTCCCGACAACAACCCCACCGGCTGTTGCATGCGATCTTCTAAGCCTAAGCCAAGCGCAGCTAACTGTTCACGAAAAAATGCAAGATCTTTTTTACGGATCGCTTTATTCAGCCCCTTTCGTTTTCCTCTGCTATATGCTAACCCCAAATTTTCAACAATGGTCATATCCGGAGCAGTGCCGCGCATCGGATCTTGAAACAAACGTCCCATATATCGGCTGCGAACATGTTCCGGCTGCCGGCTGAGATCGACTCCATCCAGAAGCAAGCTTCCTTCATCCATCTGCAAAGAACCGCTGATCACGTTGAGCAATGTGCTTTTTCCAGCGCCGTTGCTGCCAAGGATGCATACAAAATCTCCAGGATCCAGATGCAAGGAGACATGATCCAACGCTTTGCGCTCATTGATCGTATTGGGATAAAACGTAATACTGACATCTTTTAGATCAAGCATGAGATTTCCTCCTTTTCTTCACATAAGGCAGCGAAATGGCAATCGCGACCAGTGCCGCGCTGAATAAGTTCAGATCGCTAGCGCTCATGCCAAACTGCAGAGCAAACGTCAACAAAAAGCGATAGATCAATGATCCGCCGACAACGCTCAACAAGCTGCGCACGATCGTACGATGGCCAAAGAACGCTTCTCCGACGATAATACTGGCTAATCCAAGAACCATTTTTCCTGTTGAATTGCTCACATCCGCAAAAGATTGATACTGCGCTAAAAACGCACCGGAGAAAGCAATGATTCCATTTGCCAACGCCAAACCGAGCAATTTCATAGAATCTGCATTGATACTGGACGCTTTTACCATCGATTCGTTGCTACCAGTAGCCCGCATGCTCAAACCGATCTGCGTATTTAAGAATAGATACAACAAGAGGGCAAAGAAGGTAAGAACCAATAAAATGACGATGAGATCACCACTCTCTTTGCCAAACACTTGTTGTGCAACCGTAAATATCGTCTCTTTCCCAAACATGGAGATGTTTGGTTTACCTCCTTGAATGCGTAAATTGACGGAGTATAGAGCAGTCATCGTTAGAATACCGGCAAGGATCGGCTGAATGTGCAGCTTAGTCATCAACAGTGCTGTAACGATACCACACATCGCTCCGCAAAGGAATGCAGCACCCAAGCCCAAATAAGGATGTGCATTGATCGTACAGATCGCAGCGGCAGCACACCCGCAAGTAAAGCTGCCGTCGATCGTCAAATCAGGAATATTTAAAATGCGAAAGGAAACATAGACGCCTAACCCCATAATTGCATAGATCAAGCCCAATTCCAATGCTCCAATCATTACCGATACGCTCATAATCTCACTCCGCTTCTATCATCACCAATTGCTCACTGCCTGCAATCGTATCCGGCAGCGTTATACCTAAGGAAGTCAATGTATCTTCGTTGACATAAATGCTCAGATCCGTTTTAAACTCTTTTACCGGAATATCGGCAATTGAGGTACCCTGCAGCACCTGATCAACCATACGCGCTGTTTCTCTACCTAACTCTTCATAATCGATTCCAACTGTTAACAAACCTCCATCACTAACCATGGAATCTGCACCAACATAGTAAGGAATGCCCTCTTCAATCGCAGTCTGTGCACCTGCGCTCATCGCAGAAGCAACCGTGTTGTCATTCGGGGAGAAGATCGCATCACAAGATGCAGCCAATGTCGTAACAGCCTGTGGCACATCATTTGTACTTGTGATGGTCACTTCCTGTAGCTCAATATCATGTTCTTCACAGAATGCTTTCGCTTTTTCAATATTTGTTACAGAGTTCGCTTCGCTGGCATTATAAATGATCCCTAAACGTTTCATGTCTGGATCGATTGTCAAAGCTGCATCTAAGATCTGATCCACTTGGATATCATCCATCGTACCTGTGATGTTTTTATCTGGATTTTCCAAAGTCGTCGTCAATCCGGAACCGATCGGATCCGAAACGGCTGCGAATACGACCGGAATGTCTTCTGCATAATTTGCAGCGCCTTGTGCTGTTGGTGTTGCAATTGCCATGATCACATCCGTTCCATCTCCTGATACCGTAGACAGGATGCTCTCTAAGGTAGAACTGTTATTACCGGCATCATAGTATTCGAGTTCTATATTTTCTCCATCCACATATCCCAAAGCTTCCATTTCATCGCTAAAGCTGTCTCGAATCGTGTCCAGAGAAGGATGCGATACGATCTGTACCACACTGATCTTCTTTATTTCCTGTTCCTCATTTGTCGTTGTACATCCAAACAGCAGTCCAGCCGTCGCCAATGCTGCGATCATCGTTTTTTTCATCTGTTTCATCTTTCATTCTCCTTTTCTTTGTATCTCTTTCTTTTTCACCTTTCTTCTCTTTCCATTCCTGCATGGAGCGTACCATGCGATCAACCCCTTTCGATATAAAAAAACACCTGCCCAAAAAGCTCTAGCTTCAGGACAGATGTAATCAACTACTCTGCGGTACCACCTGATTTGATTTTTTCCTATAAAAAATCCTCTCTTCAAGATCCTGACAAATCTCTAGTCCGATAACGGAGACAACCGTCGCACATACTCAGGGAATTCCCTTTTCCTTTTGCCCTCCAGAGTCCATTTGCAAACCCGCTTTCTGCGAAATTTCCACCGTCATCCGCTCTCTTTGAGCGCGCTGTTTGTTTGATCTCTCTGTCATTGGTTAACCTAACTTTATGTCAATTTTCAGAAAAAGTCAAGGCAGTTTTGAAATTTTTTGCATATTTTTGGAATGAAAATAGTTTCAAAAAGGCAGCGCCTGGCTGCCTGACAACTAATTTACTTTTGCATCTAACGTATTGTCTTTAACGACGACATCATGCGCACCGCCTTCTACGATACTCGTAGAAGAAACCAAGGTGATCTTTGCATTCTTCTGCAATTCTTCGATCGTTAATGCACCGCAGTTACACATCGTATGTTTGATCTTGCTGATGGTCAAATCAACGTTATCTTTCAATGCGCCTGCATAAGGAACGTAAGAGTCAACACCTTCTACAAAGGAAAGCTTATTGGAACCGCCCATGTCATAACGCTGCCAGTTCCGAGCACGGGCACTTCCTTCACCCCAATACTCTTTCATATATGTTCCATTGATCGTCACTTTCTTTGTCGGCGATTCTTCAAAACGGGAGAAATAACGTCCCAACATAACGAAATCAGCGCCCATCGCTAAAGCTAAAGTGATGTGATAATCATGTACGATGCCTCCATCGGAACAAATTGGAATATAGATTCCCGTTTCTTCAAAATATGCGTCTCTCGCCTTTGCAACTTCAATCGTCGCTGTTGCTTGTCCTCGTCCGATTCCCTTTTGTTCACGCGTAATGCAGATCGAGCCACCGCCGATACCGATCTTGATAAAGTCCGCACCAGCCTCTGCCAAGAAGCGGAAACCTTCCGCATCCACAACATTGCCTGCGCCAACCTTTACACGATCACCGTAATGATCGCGGATCCACTTTAATGTGATGGCCTGCCATTCTGTAAATCCTTCACTGGAATCGATGCACAGTACGTCTGCACCAGCTTCTACCAAAGCAGGAACTCGCTGTGCATAGTCACGCGTGTTAATTCCGGCCCCTACAACATAGCGTTTATCTTCATCCAATAATTCATTTGGATGTTCTTTGTGTGAATCATAATCCTTACGGAAGACAAATGCGCGCAAATGCTGATCAGCTGTCACGATCGGCAACTGATTGAGCTTATGTTCCCAGATCAAATCATTTGCTTCTTTTAAAGAGCATCCATCGATTCCACAGATCAGCTTTTCAAAAGGCGTCATAAATTCTGTCACATTTGTATTTGGATCCATGCGGGAAATACGATAATCCCGGCTCGTGATGATCCCTAACAGCTTTCCTTCTGCTGTTCCATCTTCTGTCACCGCCATCGTTGAATGCCCGGTCTCTTCTTTTTTATCAATTACATCAGCCAATGTCGCAGTTGGCGATAAGTTTGAATCACTGCGGACAAAACCCGCTTTGGTTGCTTTGACACGACGTACCATCGCCGCCTCATTTTCAACGCTCTGTGATCCATAAATAAAAGAGATTCCACCTTCTCTTGCCAATGCGCACGCCATTCGTTCACCTGAAACAGACTGCATAATTGCAGATACCATCGGTATATTCATCGTCAATGCCGGCTCTTCTTCTCCCTTGCGAAATTTAACGATCGGGGTCTTCAAAGATACATTTGCCGGTGTACATTCGCTGGAAGAATAGCCTGGTACCAGCAAATACTCACTAAACGTACGAGATGGTTCTGTAAAATAAGTTGCCACAATTTCACACTCCTTCATTTGAATTTTTTTCAATTATAATCGCTTTTAGTTAAAAAATCAACCGTTTCCACGAAAATGCACAAAACAATAAAAATACGATAAATATCAGTATTTTTGAATATATTTACAAAGAAAAAACATGCGTGAATTTACATTCCTGCATGTTTTTTTCATTCTATTTTCCTTCTTCCAACAAGCATATGATGGTGGAGTACGGTTGAATCTCCAGATCCATCTGCCCATCCATTGATGAAGTACCGTTGTAATACAAAATCTGCGCAGGCTTTGGCAACTGATAATACATCGTATTTCCACTTGGATTAAAGAAGTTCCAAATTTCTTCATCATTGTCCTTCACTTTGTAAATAAGCGTCTGTCCATTGATTTCCTCAAAAGCGACATTTTGGTAAAGTGCTTCAGTAATGCTATAACGAAAACACGGATGTTCCTTGCGAATTT
Organism: uncultured Merdibacter sp.; assembly: GCA_965151435.1. Lineage (GTDB taxonomy): Bacteria > Bacillota_I > Bacilli_A > Erysipelotrichales > Erysipelotrichaceae > Merdibacter. The sequence goes on from CBCTZR010000011.1 coordinate 5,211, forward strand.
GAATTAGCGCTTTTGTATGTTCCACCATATCCTGATAATCATTCCGACGTGTATAATCGATCTGATTGATCGCATCGCTTTGATTATAAGAATTTCCAATCCCATGTTTGGTGCGAGCAAACTCCTGTCCGCTGTGCAGAAAAGGAACACCCTGCGCAAGCAACACCATCGCTGTCATCATTTCCTGTCGACGTTTTCTCACCCAGCGTTCTTCGCCACGGCAACACTCCCGCATCTTATCCCAAGCTGTATGGTTGTCATGACACTCTACATAGTTGATGACATTGCGAGGATTGGCAAACATCTGACCGACCCCAAAATCCACACAACTGGCACACAAGCAGTTTTTAACGATGTCTAAAAGATGTTCTGCCCCTGTACAAAATCCTTTATTTGCAATCTCATAAGCGGATGTACTGCCTTTGATCACATCGCGGAAACGATCTGAGAAATGCGCTACAAACGGCATCTTTCCAGTATTTGCGATCGAAGAGCGCATCTCTGAAGGTAAAAAGCTTGGCATATCCCATCCTTCTCCATACAAAATAAAATCCGGATTGATGCTGCGACAACGCAGATAGATCTCATTGACCAGATCTGTGCTTAATATGCCCATCAGATCTAGCCGTAACCCATCGATGTGATAAAAACGCGTCATCCAGACACAAGTATCCACAAAATAACGTTTACTCATACGCCGCGTCGTATCAATGTCATTCCCACACCATGAACCGTTGGAAAAATCACCTTGTTCATTCATTAAGAAGAAATAATTCGGAATGATATTCTCAAAAGCAAACGCCTCTTTATCATATACGTGATTGAAGACAACATCCAAATTGACGCGCAAACCGTTTTCATGACACTTTTCAACCAATTGACCAAACTCTCGGATCCGTGCAGAATACGATAAAACATTTGTACTATAAATCCCTTCCAAACAGCGGAAATGCATCGGGTCATATCCCCAGTTATAATACATCTGCGGATAGACCTCATCCACGGATCCAAAATCAAAGACCGGCATGAGCTGGACATGTGTCACACCCAGCGATTTCAAATAGGAAAACCCTGTTTGCATCGCTTTCGTTACCGCATTTTCTTCAACAAAACCGCGGAAAGTTCTCGGATAATGAACTCCAATCCCCGATTGAGCAGTAAAATCACGTACGCTGGTCTCATAGATGATCGCATCACAAATGCTATTCATCTTTGGTAAAGGATACCGCTGGAAACGAAAGCTCTCCATATCACAGATCGCACTAACAGTACTGTTGGCTCCCCCACAAATTGCATAAGGGTCAATGGTTTCCCGCCATTTTCCATTTACACGTACATGATAGGTGTAGGCAACGCCCTCCAGATCACCAGGCACTACTGTACGCCACACCCCTTTTTTTCCACGTTTCATCTCGAAAGCTTCACACAATCCATTATCGCGTTTCAATTCCAAAACAATGCGAAAAGCGGTTGGAGCCCATAGAGCAAATGCCGTATGGCGACGACTGTACATCGGACCCAGATCATTTCCTTCATAGTAGAACTCTTCATCAAAACGATCCGTCTTTACAATATAAGCATATTGAGCGATCGTCTTACGTGCAAATTCATGATAGACATAGTATTCTTCTCCGATCGTCAATTCTTCTTCATTCATCAATACATATTTTCGATAATTATTTTGCACGTCTTCAATTGAACAGATCTTCAATTCAATGATTTGATCTTTTGTATCCTTCAGATAAAAACGCGAACTCTTACCTTCGTAACTCTGTTTCGACATATAGACAACAACTTTATCATAACCGTCAATATATGCCTCAAAATAATCCTTTTGGCGCATAGGAAGACCTTCCTCTCGTATTTACAATTGCTATTGTATCACACTTCCATTTTCTATTCGCTCTCTTTTCAAAAAAAAGAAAAGAATTCCGGCGAATGTTTCTCTTCCTACCCATATTGCGCAAAAAAGATAGTGAGCCGCAAGGCCCACTATCCCTTTTCTATCGGGTCATTTTTTTACAGAATTATCTATAACCTCAGTTTTCTTTTCTCCTGCGAATAGACTTTGAACCAAGAAGAATCAGCAGCAACATTTCTGCGCCAAGCATTCCCATCCAAAAAGCAAGATCATCTTTTGTCGCTGTATTCGGAGTAGAATCTGCTTGATCATCCGTCTTTGTTTCATTTACTTTCTGCCACTTCGCATATACAGTCGTATTACCTTCAAGTAGAACTTCATCCACTGCTGTTTTCAGTTCTTCATCCGCATACCAACCTTCAAACACATAACCATCTTTCGTTGGTACATAAGCTTCCAGATCGATCGTACTACCCTCTTCTTTTGATACAGCATTAACTGCATTTCCACCATTGGTATCGAATGTCAGCGTGTAAATCTCCTTTTTCTCTACTACGCTGAAACTCAGTTCAAGCGGTAATGTGCCTTTCGTAAAATCTGCAAGTGTCGGCTCATCTCCATATGCCAACGGCATAGCACGAGCAGACATCGGTGACATCTCTTGAAGTTCAATCATATATAATTCAATCGTTTCATCGTAAGTTCCGATTGAAAGGCCAGACACAGGTTGGATCCAGATCGTCACACTTTCACCCGGAGCAACCACATCATATATGGATAATCCTTTGATCGTATAATACTTTGGATTTGCGCTCTCTTCGCTCTCAACTGAATAGTCATACAGACGGATTGATTTATTCCCCGTATTCGTAATCGTCACTTCAATTGGATCCGGCACCTCATAGCCAGGATTCACTTCACCAAAATCCACAATCTTCTTATCAACTGATATTTCATATTTCGGCTCTTCATAACGCAACACCAACGTCGCATCTTTATCCGGCACATAATCCAGATCGTATGTTCTACTCAACGCTTCACCTTCACAATACCATCCTGCGGGAATCAATTCTTCTGTAAACTCATCGCCATAAAGAGAAATTGATTTTCCTTTTGGAACAAAAATCGTATCCGGTTGGCAGGTAATGTCTCCAATTTCATCGACAAAAGCCATCCAATCGCTCAAATCATCATAGCCTGCCGGCACTTCACTGTCGACCGTAATTTCATAAAACTCATTATAAATAACGCAGTCAAATACCTTTTCTTCACCATAACGCGTAATCTTGATGGTCACATTCAGATCGCCGGAATACGTTTCGATAAAATCGGGATAAAAATAGACATACGTTTGCCCGTTATATCCTGTAGTCCATACATTATTATTTTTCGGTACCTCTTCCCCGTTAACTTCCACGGAGAAATCAAGAGAACTGTAGCTTAATTCTGGATGATCAAAAACAAACTCCAGTATACGATTCGAATAATCATTATCTTCGGATGTATCCACATTCTTATTATAATACTTTTCTGTTGATTCGATGGTCACATTATCCAGGGTATTCGCATGGATAGTCAATGAAGTGACAGGAATGATCATCAACAGACTTAACATTACTGCAAAAAGCTTCTTCATACATTTCTCCTTTTCTTTCTATGTTTTGTATCTTTTTATTCATTATAACACGGCTTTTCTTTATTGCCATCACCCGTTTCCATCAGAAAATGGGTGGGTCATTTTGCCAATCGTCCCATGAAAGCGCTTGTTTTATGCTGATTTTTTCAAATTTACTGTTCGTTTATGTTGCATACTATTCATTGAAATGTTTCTTATTTTGTCAGAAGTTAACGAAAAACAGATCGAAAGAGGCTGATGCATCTTCCCATGTGGCGGATGCTGTTTCACCCATACCATCGATCAACAACACCAAATAAACGATGGATACCTTTATGTGTTGATACGATCCTTTACAGAAGGAAAGGGATCCATTCTATTGCATATGCAACAAAATGAATCCCTTTTAAATTTAAACTTAGGATTTTGTCTTTCGCTGTTGAATAAAGTAGGAGGCTGATAATTGAAGACGAACTGGCGTGATGCGCGCCAACACCCTTCCGCATTTCATCATCCAGCCCGGAACAACAACGCGTCGTTCTTCAAACATGCCGGCGATTGCTTGTGCAGCAACTTTCTCGGCCTTCATTCCCTTCATGAAAAAATGAACGTTCGCCACTTGATTAAACTCTGTCGGCACCGGTCCAGGACAGAGAGCCGTTATATGCACGTTGCATTTCTTCCGTTTTAATTCACCATAAATGGCCTCGCTTAAACGAAGAACGTAAGCTTTGCTCGCATAATAAGAAGCCATGAGCGGGCCAGGAACATAGCCGGCCAAGCTAGCGACATTTAAGATATAGCCATAGTCACGCGCAATAAAATCTCGCAAAAATAGTTTGGTGAGGATGTGGACTGCTTTCACATTGACATTGAGCATCTCTAATTCCCGTTCCAGATCTGTTTCATCAAAAAAGCCATAGACACCAAAGCCTGCGTTATTGACCAAAATATCAATGTCCTCTTCTTTCAAGCGCTCATAGAGCATCTTGCAGCTCGTTTCATCTGCAAGATCCATCGAGATGATCTTCACAGGACCGTCCAGCTCTTCTTTCAGTTCTTGCAGACGCGTCATTCGACGAGCAACTAAGATCACTTCGATTCCCATTTGGGATAATTGCATAGCAATCTCTCTGCCGATTCCACTGCTTGCGCCAGTAATCAACGCTTTCATACCTAAGCCTCCTTTATCCTATCATTCATTTTGTTTCCAACGGCAGTCTTGTATTCCCTTTGAAATACTGCCGCTTACATGATATTCATACGATGTTCCATCTTTATCAAAGGCAAAATGAAAAACAAATGTATCACTTCCATCTTCACTTAATGAAATAGAACGTAAGACCACTTTTTCATTAAATTCTTTTTTTGTCAAATGCTTTCCCTTTTCTTGACGTTCATTGAAGGCAGGAACAAAAGTATCGGCAATTTGTTTTACAGCAGCCGAGCGCCAGCCAGCTTGTCTTTTTTTCAACTTGTAAAACAAATGCATCGCTTCTTCACTGTTCTCCTCTACCTGAATTTCTTCTTTGCCAAATACAAATAGATTTGATTTATCATCAACAGCTTCTTCTTTCTTTAGTTCTTTTGGCTGTAATGTTTGCAACAACGCATCTTCACATGGTGACTGTAACAGCTCCAATAGCTCAAATCCTTCTTCACTGGGACGAACACGAGCTTGAAAGATCGTATTACCTGTCAATTGCTGTTGCAATGAAAGAACTCCTTCTTGATCGCATTCTTTTTCCAAACGGATCTTTTCCTCATGTATTTCTTCACTGCCTTCTTCATGCCACGCAGCCAAAATAACACTCGCCGTCCAATAGTAAGCATCACCGCTCTTATGTGCGCCAACACCAATCGGACCGCAAAGGCCATAGATGATCAATGGACGATACGTCTTCTGCTTCTTTGTAAAAAACTGTCCAATAAACTTAATCATGAACTCACCCCAGTACTCTTCTTTTTCATTATAGCACGCCCTAACCACTCTGTCACGGCGATCATCACTCATCCTTCAATCAAACCAAGATGAACAAATGCTCGGTAAAGACCATCCGCATCAACATCATCGCAGACATAATCAGCTGCCGCTTTGGTCTGTACACCTGCATTTCCCATCGCTACGCCTATACCACAGAGCTGCAGCATAGGAATGTCCACTTTTGCATCGCCAAAAGCAAACGCATCTTTACGATCGATGTGAAGATAAGACAACAAGCGCTCGATTCCTTTTGCTTTATCGACATTTGCTACACTCAGATCAGCGAATAATGCCAGTTCATCTTTGCCTCCCCACGTTGAGGCCTGAAGGGAAGGAAACGCTGTTTTCGCATCCCAATGATCCTGTATGCTGCGCAGGATATAACTGATCTTATGGACATCGCTTCGTTCCAGATCCGCGCCAAAGATCATATTAGGAAAAGCAGCAGCAATGCCACCGACCACTTGCGGTTCCTTGCCTTTTCCCATTTGACACTGTCGAATATAAGGATCGCCATCCTGAGCAAATCGTTCACTCGCATATAAACCGCTATTGCATTCCAAATAAAAGGAAAGATTACGTTCATTTAACCAATGTATGATCGCTTTGGTCTGTGAAAGAGAGAGGGTGCGATCTTCGATGATATGTCCCTGATGCTCGATATAACATCCATTCCCACCAATCATACCATCTAATCCGATCGCCCAGATCTCTTGAAATATTTCCGCTTTACTGCGTCCGGTACACAAATAGACGAGATGTCCTTTCGCCCTTGCTTTTTGAATCGCTAAAACTGCCGAAGAAGGAAGCTGATTCGCATAGTTGACCAATGTACCATCCACATCCAAGAAGATTGCTTTTCGTTTCATCGATCATCTCTCCCTATGATCAGATTCCTTTGATCGTATGAAACGCATGCTGTGCCGCAACAGCTCCATCACTGGCTGCCGTAACGACCTGACGAAGCGGTTTAGCTACGACATCCCCGACACCATAGATGCCTTTCTCTCTCGTTTCATTATTTTGATCGACAATCAGATAACCACGTTCATCGCATACATCATAATCCTTTAAAAATGAAGTGATCGGATCTGCTCCAACATAAGGGAATATACCAGAGACAGTTAATGTCTGCTGTTCTAAAGTATCGACATCTCGAATGAGAATACCATTTACTTTTGTTCCATCATCCAAGATCTGCACTGGAACATGTTTTTTGATGATTTCGATCTTAGCATTCTGTTCGACCTGTTCTTGAATATGCGCTTCTGCACGGAATACGTCACGCCGAATGACGAGATACACCTTTTTTACAAATTGTGTCAGGTATAACGCTTCTTCCAAAGCGGAGTTTCCTCCACCGATCACACAGACCTCTTTTTCCCTAAAGAATGCGCCGTCACATACTGCGCAATAGGATACGCCACGCCCCACATTTTCTTCTTCTCCAGGTATATGCAACATTCGTTCCACTGTACCGCTCGCAACGATCAATGCCTTGCAAGTATACGTCATCCCGTCTGCACAGATCACCTGTTTGCATTCCCCTTCATTCTTAACATCAACAACTTCTCCATAAGCGTATTGCGCACCAAAGCTAGTCGCATGTGAGAACATCTCCGCAGCTAAATCAGCTCCATTGATTTTTTGAATGCCCGGCCAGTTGCTGATCTCATTGGTCTTGATCAATTTACCTCCTGGAGCTCCCATCTCCAGAATAAGCGTAGTAAGCCCTGCCCGGCTACCATAAATAGCTGCTGTCATCCCTCCTGGACCAGCACCGATAATTATAAGATCGAAAGATCGTTCCATTCGCTTTCCTCCTTCAACAATGGTATCAATTCATCTAACTGATTGAAGAATGCACAAGGTTTTGCATTCTTCAATTCTTCTTCTCTTGTCTTGTCATGTACAACGGCTACACTATATGCCGCCATCGCTTTTGCAGCCTTGATATCACCAAGCGAGTCTCCCACATAGATGACATCATCTTGTCCGCGATCCAACAAATGACACACTTGGATCAGTCCGCTTGGATCTGGTTTAGGCTTTTCAAGTTCTTCGCCTCCCAAGATCACGGAGAAGTAATGCTCGATTCCAGTCAACTGTACGCCCATCATCACGGTTTTCTTCAGTTTGTTGGACACGATGGCCATCGGATACCCCATCTTCTGCAACGTTTCAAGCGTCTCCTGGGTATGATCGAACAGACGAACATAAGTATCATGATTGGCCATGTTATGTTCCCGATAGATGGAAATTGCTTGTTTCACCGTTTTTTCATCAGAAAAATAACGGTGAAAGCTCTCACTTAACGGTGGTCCGAAAAAAGCATCTAGATCTGCTTGTTTCACTTCATACTCTGGACGTAACACATGCATCGTATGGATGAAAGATGCATCAACCAAGGCACGCGAATCGATCAAGGTACCATCCAGATCAAAGATCACTACCGGTTTTTCTTTGCGAAACGGCCACCACTTGGCAAATAGACGATTCCACAAACCAAGTATCCCACCGATTCCAACGATCATAAACATGACAGATACAAGCTGTGCTACACGCAGATCGCCTGCCATCAAGGCATCGGTACGCATCGATTCGATAACAAAGCGTACGACACCATACCAAGCGAAATACGCCCATGCTAAATCCCCACGTTTGCGGCGTCCAAAACGACGATAGACAAAAGTAATCAATAAAAATCCGATGATGTTAGCAATACTTTCATATAAGAACGTCGGTTGACGATAAGCACCATTGATCAACATCTGTTCCTTGATGAAAGATGGCCACCCGTTATAATACGATGGAGAAACAATTGAGCCAAACGCTTCCTGATTGACAAAGTTTCCCCAACGTCCTAAAGCTTGCGCAATCAATACATTGGGAAAGACTGCATCCATGACGCGCAATGCATTGATCTTGCGGCGGTGAAAATACCATGCGCCAAATGCAATACCAGCAAGCAAACCGCCATGGATCGCTAATCCTCCCTCCCAGATGTAAAAGATGCGAATCCAATCATTTGCATAAATATCCTTCCATGCGAATATCACGTAATAGATACGAGCTCCTAAGATGCCGACGACCAACATCGGCACAAAGAAATCTTCCAAGACATTACTCTGGTAGCCTTGTTTTCGCATCATGCGTTCGCTGAGAGCATACGCGATCAAAGCGCCTATCAAGATCAAAACGGCATACCAGGTAATATGCACATTACCGATCGACAACAGGATACGGCTAGTTGGAAACAGTTCCATCTACTTCCTCCTTATTCTTCTCAATAAACTCCAAGACACGTTGTTCAAATTCCTTTGCGGAATCTAAACCATTTTTTGCCAATAAGAAATTTGTCACAGCACTCTCAATGATAACACCCATAGATCGACCTTCGCGAACGGGAATCGTAATCTTAGGGATCGCGACATCCAAGATATTGACCGTCTGTTTTTCCTCAATGCCTACGCGGTCATAATTTGCCTTGGGATCAAATTGTTCTAACGTGATCTGAATATCCACGTTTGCTCTTCGTCCGACTGCACCTACCCCATACATACGGGATATATTGATAACGCCAACACCGCGCAGTTCCAACATTCCTTCCAATAACTGCGGCGATGTACCAACGATCTGATTATGGATGCGGGAACAATCGACACGATCATCAGCGATTAACTGATGACCACGACGGATGAGCTCCAAAGCGATTTCACTTTTTCCCATGCCGCTTTCTCCGCAGATCAACACGCCTGTACCATAGATCATCAACAGCTCCCCATGTACCGATACGGAACGCGCTAGTTTTTCATCCAGCCAAGAGATGATATTAACGATCGTATGATTTGTCTTTTCTCCACATCGAAAAACCGGAAAATTCTTTTCCAAAGCACAATTGCGTAAGATTTCAGGACACTTGTGTCCTCTGGTGATGATAATGGCTGGTGTTTCCTCCCCAGTTAAAAAATCAAAACAGACCTTTTGCGCATCTTCGCTCATCGTATCGATATAAGCAATTTCTTTATCACCGAGGATGACAAGACGCTTTGATTGTGAATAATTAAAATAGCCTGCCAGTTCTAATCCTGGTCGATTCGTATCTGTCAATTTGATCACGCGCTTTAAAGACTCTTCATCTCCAGTCAGCTGCTCAAATTGAAAATAATCAGCAAGTTCCTTGACACTAACGTATTTTCCGTCCATATTATCCCTCCAAAAGGCGTTTTAGGTAACGTCCTGTATGACTCTGCTCATTTTTGGCAATCTGTTCCGGTGTTCCTTTGGCGATGATCCTTCCGCCTTCATCGCCACCTTCCGGGCCGAGATCGATGATGTAATCTGCACACTTGAGCACATCTAAATTATGTTCGATCACAACGACCGTATCTCCATTATCAACGATACGCTGTAAAACTTCCAGCAATTTTTTCACATCATGCGTATGTAAACCAGTTGTCGGCTCATCCAAGACGAACAAGGTCTTGCCAGTCGCTTTGCGCTGCAATTCGCTGGCTAATTTCACACGCTGCGCTTCTCCACCGGAAAGCGTCGTTGCGCTCTGTCCCAATTTGACATAACCTAATCCTACATCTTTCAATGTCTCTAGCTTATGACGGATCTTCGGTACGCTGGCGAAGAAATCGATGGCTTCTTCCACGCTCATCTCCAATACGTCATAGATATTTTTCCCTTTATAGGTCACCTGCAAGGTCTCTTCATTATAGCGTTTGCCGCCGCACTCTTCACAAGGTACATATACATCCGGCAAAAAGTGCATCGATATACGCAAGATGCCATCCCCTTGACACGCCTCACAGCGTCCTCCTTTCACATTGAAGGAAAACCTTCCCCGGTCATAACCGCGCATGCGCGCTTCTGGAGTCTGTGCATACAATTCACGAATATCGTCGAAGACCCCGGTATATGTTGCTGGATTGGACCGCGGGGTACGCCCGATTGGATCTTGATCGATATCGATGATCTTATCGATATGTTCGATTCCTTTGATTTCTTTATGTGCACCTGGTTTGATACGGACTCTGCCCAAGGCATGCTGGATACCTTTGGTCAAAATCTCATTGACTAACGAAGACTTGCCAGAGCCACTCACACCGCTGACACAAATAAATGTTCCAAGCGGGAAATCCACCGTCACATTTTTTAAATTATTACAGTTTCCTTTTACGATACGTATTTTGTTTCCATTTCCTTTACGGCGCGTCTTCGGCACTTCGATCTTTTTCCGTCCGCTCAAATAAGCACCTGTGACAGAGGCTTCGTTCGCCATCACTTCTTGCGGTGTGCCTGCAGCCACGACCCTTCCGCCATGGATACCGGCACCTGGTCCGATATCGATGATGTAATCCGAAGCACGCATCGTGTCTTCATCATGTTCGACGACGATCAAAGAATTTCCCAAATCACGCATATCTTTCAAAGTACTGATCAAACGATCATTATCCCTTTGATGCAAACCGATGCTCGGCTCATCTAACACATAGAGCACTCCGCTTAAGTGACTGCCGATCTGAGTCGCCAGACGAATGCGTTGGGCCTCTCCTCCAGAAAGAGAACCGGCGATGCGATCCAGTGTCAGATAGCCCAATCCGACATTATGCAAAAAACCTAAACGATCTTTGATCTCTTTGATGATCAGTCGGGCGATCTCCTCTTGTTGTTTGCTCAGTTTTAGATCATCCATAAAGCGAATCGCTTCTTTGACGCTCATCGTCGTCCATTCATAAATATTCTTACCGCCGACATAAACGCTCAGCGCCTGTTCATTCAATCGCTTTCCACCACAGACAGGACATGGCATTTCTGCCATGAACGTTCCTAGCCATTCCCTTGACATCGAACTGGTCGTCTCCATATAACGTCGTTCGATCTGTGTGACGATGCCTTCGATATACTCATTCTTTTTTGTCACATTACCGCTTCTGGAATACAGCGTATACGCGATCGGCTCATCAGATCCATACAATAACCGTTCAAATTCATAAGCGGGGATCTGTTCGATCGGCGTATCGATACGGATATGATAATGTTTCAACAATGCCGCAAAGCGCTGCCAATCCAAATTTTCACTACCGACGATGTTTTTGTAATAGACGATACCGCCTTCTTGAATGCTCTTTAAGCGATCAGGAATCAGATAGTCGATATCCACTTTCTGCGTGATTCCTAATCCTTTACACTGCGGACATGCACCAAATGGGGCATTGAACGAAAACAGCTTTGGTTCTAGTTTAGGAATCGAAAAGCCACAGTATTTACAAGCGTAATTGCTGGAGAATAAAATCTCTTCTTCCCCATATGCGACCACAGCCAATCCATCGCTCAGCTTCAAAGCACTTTCCAGTGAATCATGCAAGCGTGAACGATCATCGCTTTTCACGATGCGATCGACGACGACATCGATATCATGCTTCTTGTTTTTCTCTAACTGTTCCACTTCTTCTAAAATGCGAACTTCGCCATCGATGCGTACACGCACATAACCTTCACGGGTCAGTTTCGCCAACAGATCTTTATGCGTTCCTTTTTTTCCTTTGACAATCGGCGATAAGATCACCAACCGTGTACGATCTGGTAATTCCATAATCCGCTCAATCATCTGCTTGATCGTTTGAGAAGTGATCGGTTCATGATGTGTTGGACAATAGGGAACGCCAACACGCGCATAGAGCAGACGAAGATAGTCATAGATTTCCGTCACTGTACCAACAGTTGATCGCGGATTGTTGCTCGTTGTCTTTTGATCGATCGAAATAGCTGGCGAAAGTCCTTCGATACTGTCCACCTCCGGTTTCTCGCTATTTCCCAAGAACTGTCGAGCATACGCACTCAACGATTCAACGTAACGACGCTGCCCTTCTGCATATATGGTATCAAATGCCAAAGAAGTCTTCCCAGATCCAGAAACACCGGTCATGATGACAAATTGATCTCTTGGCACATTTACATCGATATTTTTTAAGTTATTTTCACGAGCACCTTTGATGACGATCCAATCCTTATTCATTCAACCACCTCATTCTAGCTTTTGTCCAAACAGCGAAAATCATACCTGATCGCGCTCAGTTTGATTCCTGCTCTATTATATACCAGCTTCTTTTTTTTCGCACTCGATTCGCGCAAAAAAGGCTTCCGGAATTGAATCGCAAAAGCCTTTCTACTTTATTTGCTTTGCAACATGCGATCAAATAGCAAGCGATCACACAACGTGTACAGTCCTTTTTGCAAAATTGGGATGAAAATAATACCAACCCATACATAAATCAGCTGTTGTGATGTAAGATCGAGCAATAAAAACCAATTCTTCAATATCGTCAGATTGATGCATATGAGAAAAACGATACACATCGCAATAAAAAGTACCAGACGATTTCGATCAAATGGACGGCAGACATGAAAGAGAACTGCCAAAGAGCTCGAGCCGGCCAACAGCACGCACATCGTAGAAATCGTATCTTGGTTCATCGCTTCAATCGCAGTCAAAGCATAGACATAGAAGACGCTGACAACCACACAGAGCGCTCCTGGCAATGCATTGCGGAACACATTGACCAAGAAATTACCACGAACGCGTTCACGATTTGGTTCAAGTGCCAAGAAAAAGGATGGTACACCGATCGCCACGGTCGAGATCAACGTCAGCTGAATTGGTTCAAATGGATAAACCGGAATGAAGAACAGGGTTAAAATGCTCAATATGACGGAAAATGACGTTTTTACCAAGAACAAGGAGGCTGTTCGCTGAATATTGTTGATGACGCGACGTCCTTCATAGACGATTTGCGGCATATGAGAAAAATCTGAGTCCAGCAATACGAGATTGGCGATGTTTTTTGCTGCTTCACTGCCTTGCGCCATAGCGATCGAACAATCCGCTTCCTTTAATGCCATGACATCGTTGACCCCATCCCCGCTCATCGCAGTAATATGACCTTTTCGTTTCAATGCCGCAATCATATTCTTTTTCTGCATCGGCGATACTCTGCCAAAGACGGTATAACGCTCCATAGCTTCTTCTAACTGATCATCTGTCAATAAAGACGCATCGATACAGGCCTGTGCATTGCGCACATGGCTTTGTCGTGCGATTTCCTCAACCGTATGCACATCATCCCCGCTGATGATCTTAATATCGACACCTTGTTCATAGAAATAATCCAAGATCTGTGCAGCTTGCGGGCGGATTGGGTCACTTAATACGATCAAGGCAAGCAGCTTGCTATTCGCGTCCTTTATCTCTTCTATGCTTGTTTTATCGCTATGTACCAAAGCGATCACCCGTTTCCCAGCTTTTGCTTGTTCATCTATCGTCGTGATCACTTGCGGATCTTTCTGTTCGAAGAGAAAATGATAAGCACCGATCAAATAGGTTCCTTTGGACGCATAGGCAACTGCGCTGAACTTCCGCTCACTGGAAAATGGTACGGTATCCACACACACCCAATCATCACATTCCCCCGCATAAATACGAAGCGCCTGTGCGGTTGCATTGTGATCTTTAAGATCATAGAAGAAATGCGCAAGGATAGTTTTGACATCTTCTTGTTCATAGGACAAGACGGTTTCAACCTTCATTTCACCTTGTGTCAATGTACCTGTTTTATCAAAACAAAGCATATCGACACGGGCGAGCGTTTCTATGCAATAAAGTTCCTGTACCAATGTCTGATGCCGGGCAAGATGGATCGAACCAACAGCCAATGCCACACTGGTCAATAGAACTAAACCTTCCGGTATCATGCCGATCATCCCTGCCACTGTACCTGAAATCGCATCATTCCAAACAGCATGTGTAATGAACAGCTGTTTTGCCAGCAAGAGCACACCCATCGGAATGATGACGATGCTTGCAACCTTAATGATAAAATTAATAGCATCCCGTAACTGTGAAGGATGGCGGCGTGCTTTCTTAGCATGGCCTAAGATCGTATGTACGTAAGTCTCCTGTCCAACCGCGCACACCTGTGCTACGCATTGTCCGCTTAAAACAAAACTGCCTGAATACAGAAAATCATCCTCCATTTTTAAAATAATCTCGGCTTCACCAGTGACAAGCGATTCATTGCACTCCATTTTTCCTTTGATGACGATGGCATCACAAGGAATCTGGTCTCCTTGTTCCAAGACCAGCAAATCATCCATGACGATTTCTTCTAAAGCGACCTTCACGATCTGTCCTTCACGTAAGACATTCGCATGGTTCTGGGTCAATAAAGCTAAGCGATCCAATACTCGCTTGGAACGAATCTCTTGAAAGATACCGATCACCAAATTGGAGATAACGACCCCCATGAACAGCATATTACGATAATTACCGGTGAAAAAAACCAGTACAGCTAAGACGATATTAATGAAATTAAACAACGTGAAGAGATTATCGCAAATAATTGCCCGATAGCTTTTCGTCATGCGTTCAAGTTGTTCATTATATTCCCCTGCTTGACGTCGCTGCAAGACTTCCTGCGCACACAGCCCTTTTGTTGGATCAATTCGTTGCCTTAATTCTTTTTTCACGCTGCAGCACCTGCCTTTATTATGACTAATTATAACATACTCTTTTTTTGATTACGTTTCATTTCCGTAATCTTTCCCCATACGTAAAAAAACGGTCTAACGACCGTTTAGATTTAAATATCCATGAATTTCTGTGCTGCTGTCACGATGGACATCTTGTAGATCTCTTCTGCGTTACAGCCGCGTGACAAGTCATTGATCGGAGCGTTCAATCCCTGCAGGATCGGTCCGATTGCTTCCCAACCGCCTAAACGCGCAGCAATCTTATAACCGATGTTTCCAGCATCGATATTTGGGAAGATAAAGGTATTGATCGATCCAGCAATCTCTGAATCCGGTGCTTTCAATGCAGCAACCTCTGGTGCTACGCAGCAGTCAAACTGCATTTCACCTTCCACTTTATAATCCAAAGGCATACGACGTAAACGGATCGTCGCTTCCCGCACTTTTGCGACGCTCTCTCCTTTTGCTGAACCAAGCGTAGAATAGGAAAGCAGTCCGATCTTAGGCTGAATTCCTAACTGTTTGACTGTATTTGCTGTCTGCATTGTGATATCGACCAGCTCATCAACGTTTGGATTGATGTTGATTGAGCAGTCTCCCATAAACAGCTGTTCATCCCCTTTGACCAAAACGAAGCAGCTGGAAACGATCGCATTGCCTGGTGCTGTTTTTACCAACTGAAGTGCAGGACGTACGGTATCTGCAGTTGAATAGGTAGCTCCTCCCAACAGACCGTCGGCATATCCCATCTGTACCAGCATCGTACCAAAATAGTTCGTCTGCTGCAGTGCTTTACGGCAACTTTCTTCATCCATCTTACCACGACGCAATTCGACCATACGTGTGACCATCTTATCCATATCCGGGAAATCTTTCGGTGTCATCACGCTGATACCCTCAATATCATAGCCATACTGTTTCGCTGTCTTTGCGATTTCTTCTGGATCACCTAATAATACCGGTTCTAAGATTCCTTCTTTATAAAGGCGCATTGCTGCTTCCTGTACGCGGAAGTCTGGTCCTTCTGTAAAAACGATACGAACGCCTTTTCCTTTTATTTTTTCTCTTAAATCATCTACAAACATTATCTGTAAGCCCTCTCTTTCTTACCACACTTTATTATACAAGCGCTCTGTTTAAAATAAAAGAGGGAACAATGTGAAGTTTATCACATGAAGAAATATGCTATCATAGAAAAAAAGGAGGAAATGGGATGAAAATTACCTTACGTCCTTGGATGAGAAAAGATCTCGATGAATTGCAAAAGCTTTGCGAGCAAGCAGATCGTACCTATCTTTCGGAAAGGATGCCCTCTCCTTACACACTGGAAGATGCCCAATGGTGGTTTGATCACATACAGAAAGAAGAGGCATCTCAACGAGGTCTGTTTCGCGCTGTCTGTTTAGATGATCAGATCATGGGAACTATCTCCGTAGAGATGATGGGGGATGTACGCTGTCAAGACTGTGAGCTCGGCTATTTCTTACAGCGCTCGCACTGGTCCAAAGGCATTATGACAAAAGCTGTACAACTGATGTGCGAAGAAGCATTTCAACAATTAGCTATCAACAGGATCTCCGCATTGGTGTATGCACCAAACATCGCTTCCCGCAAGGTATTAGAGAAAAATAACTTTGTGATCGAAGGATTATTGCGCCAAGCCATCACAAAAAAAGAGCAGCATTATGATGCCTGCCTCTATGCCAAATATCGCCACAACGACAACTGATGGTTGCAAAGCGTTGATCGTATAGCTATAATGTTCTTGTTAGCAGAGTAGAAACATGTGCGTTAAGTATCGGTTGAACGGGGAGTTGTCAGCCGGGCGAAAAGTGTTCTTGCGGTACATGTTTCGCATCCCGCTGTTGCCGATGAAAAACCGAAACCTCTTTTTTCATTTGCAATATGGGAAAGGAGGTATTTTTTATGAAACAACTCTACCTGACATTTAAAGAGAGCATGAAGGAAAGCAAACGTGTGCAGGCACTCGTTGGCGTGGCGCTGTTTACAGCCTTTGATGTCATTTTGTCCACTTATGCCAGCATTCGCATCATCCCCAACGTCTTGACGGTATCCTTTGCCAGCGTTGCGGTCGCTGCTAGTGGGTTCTTCTTTGGTCCTTGGCTCAATGGCATCGCCGGTATCATCACTGACAACGTCTCCTATATGCTCTATCCAAACGGTCCTTGGTTCCCCGGTTGGATGATCAATGCCGTCTTCATCGGCCTATTTTATGGACTTGTTTTTTACCGCCAGCCTAAGATCACATTAAAACGCTGTATCTTTGCCCGTCTAGGTGTCGTCCTCGTGGTCAATCTATTGTTGAATCCGCTTTGGATGTCCTTGACCATGGGAAATACATTTCTGTATTACCTCAGCGTGCGCATCGTCAAAAACATCATCGCTTTTCCACTTGACGTTGCTGTGCTCTATTATGTACTTAAAGCATGCGAGCGCATTCGCAACCGCCAAGGCATGCATCGCTAGATAAAACGTCCTATGCGTTTGAGCGCACAGGACGTTTTTTTATGAAAACAAAGCAACGGCTTCCGATACAAAATACAGCGAACCACAGATCAGGATTCGCTTATCCCACTTTTGTCGTTCTTGCAACGCACTTGCCAGACCTATTGCAATTTCCAGCTGATAGCTGGCAGCCAGCGTTTGCAGATCTGCTAAGCGTTCCTGCTGAAAAGGACATAAGATCAGACGGTCACAAACCTCTTGCAGCATTTCGATCATCAAAGGTGCCTCTTTATCTTTCAAGACGGAGAAAAGAATCGTGTCGACGGGATACTCTTGCAAAGTAGCACATAGCGCCTGGATCCCTTCACGGTTATGTGCTCCATCTACAATGATCTGCGGATTTTCCTGCAACACTTGAAAACGTCCGGCCCATTGACAAAGAGCCAAAGCCTTCCTTCTGACCTCTTTGTTGCCCTGTGGACAAAACAGTGATACACACTGCCATGCTAAAGCCGCATTCTCCGCTTGATAAAGCGCGATGCTCGCTAGTTGCAATCCTTTTTCCTTGGCAACATCAAAACAGACCATGCCTTGTTCATTTCGATGCACATGCTTTGGATATACTTGATACATCGGCGCATGTTTTTCATTACAGATTTCAGAAAACACAGCCAGACAGGAAGGATCCTTCTCAGTTGTCACCAACGGGATTCCCTCTTTGATGATACCTGCTTTTTCCCAAGCAATCTCTTCCAGGCGATTCCCCAACAGCTGCATGTGATCATGACCGATATTCGTGATTGCGCAAATGCGTGGGACAAAAATGTTTGTCGCATCCAAACGGCCGCCTAAACCTGTCTCCAATACGACGACATCCACTGATTCTTTGACAAACCATTCCATCGCCAAATGTACGTCGATATCAAACATCGCCAATCCCATCGCCTTCCATTGTTCGTCATAGCGATTCACGATAGCTAAAAATGCAGATTCCTCCATCCAGCGATCATTGATTCGGATGCGATCATAGTGGATAGAGAGCGCTGGCGAAGTCAGCGTTCCAACACGATAGCCAAGTGCCTGTAACTGGGCGCGAATATAGTTGACTGTCGATCCTTTTCCATTGGTTCCCGCCACGTGAAGGATCGGCAAAGAAAACGCCTTTGGGCACACACTGCGAATAAAGGCCTGAAAAGCAGGCAGATTTTTTTTATTACGACGTCTTGCCTCAATAGAAGACAGCGCCTCTTTTGCATTGGAATAACTCACTGGGACAACCTCCAGTCAATCTCTTCTCGTCCAAGCGAACGTAGAGAAGCGTTGATCTTGGAAAATGGACGAGAACCAAAAAAGCCATGATATGCGGAAAGGGGCGAAGGATGTGCACTACAAAGGATGCGATGTTTGTTTTGATCGATCAGGCTTTGTTTTTTTTGTGCCCAATTTCCCCAAAGCACAAAGACGGAGGGTTGTGCATGCTCGCTGACAAAAGCGATTGCATGATCCGTAAAGGTCTCCCATCCCTTTCCCCGATGACTTCCAGTTTTTCCCTCTTCCACGCTCATGACTGCATTCATCATTAAAATCCCTTGTTGGGCCCATTCCACCAGATTCCCATGAGAAGGGGTTGGAATGCCTAGATCTGCTTCCAGCTCTTTATAGATATTGCGTAAGCTAGGTGGCAATTTCACGCCACGATTGATTGAAAAACAAAGACCGTGCGCCTGACGCGCATGGATGTAGGGATCCTGTCCCAGCAAGATGACGCGCAAGCGTTTTAAAGGGCAAAGTGCAAAACAAGAAAACAGCTGATCTTTGGGAGGATAGACAACATGATGCGCATAAGCGTCCTGCACAAAGGCCATCAAATCGATAAAATATGGTTGTTGCTGTTCCTGTTCAAAAAAATCATCCCAGCTTTTCATCGGATTCCTCCTCATTCACTGCAAACAAAGGTGTACGGATCACTTCTCCTTGCTGACAGGAGATCGTGAGATATGTTTGATGCTGCAAGTGACGTTGCTGCAGCTGTGACACAAACTCATTTGCTAACTGATCGATCGCTGCGCTCGTCAACGCTGTATTCACTCCAGCACCGACCAGAGGGATTAACGAAGCTAATCTTCCCTTGATCCAATGGCGAACAGTGGCCTCACTAAGCTCTCCCAAAGCGATTCCCGTCGCTTTCAAAGCCGTGGTGGCTCCAAAGAAAATTGCTAGATATCCTTGCAGTTGATGGTGATGCAACAGCTGATTTTGTTTCATGCCTGTATACAGATACAATAACTTCTGTGTCAATAATAGCGTTTCATACACAAAAGAAGCATATTCGATCCATGCAGTGGGCAAACGCAGTACTCCGGGTGCCAACGAAGCACACATGGAAGCACCAGCCGCTTTTATGGCATGGATGCGAATCACTTCTTGTGACACTTGATGGATCAAGGATGGATCCATTCCCGCATCGAGCGGTGAGCTCTTGATCATTCGCTGCAGCATCTGACGATCTGTATACGACGCAAAACACTCTATCAAAAAAGCTTCGCGCTGAACGATCCAAAATTCATTTTCTCTCATCGTCTTTTCCCTCATGAATTTCTCAGCTCGATCAAGATGTCACGAAGCTGCGCTGCCCGTTCAAAGTCGAGCACACGTGCCGCCTCTTTCATCTCTTTCTCAATATTCTCCAACATCTTTGTCTTATCTTTCTTAGCCATCTTATTTTTCTTTTTCATATAAGCAGCAGTC
This sequence comes from uncultured Merdibacter sp., assembly GCA_965151435.1. Taxonomy (GTDB): domain Bacteria; phylum Bacillota_I; class Bacilli_A; order Erysipelotrichales; family Erysipelotrichaceae; genus Merdibacter. Next base: position 25,422 of record CBCTZR010000011.1, read on the forward strand.
ATCTCTTTGGTTTCTTTGCTGCGAACGACATCGTGGATCGGTTTGATGATCGTCTTAGGTGTAATGTGATGTTCTTCATTAAATGCCATTTGGATCGCACGACGACGATTGGTCTCATCGATCGCCTTTTGCATGGACTGCGTGATCATATCTGCATACATGATGACTTTTCCTTGCGCATTTCGTGCAGCACGGCCGATGATCTGTATCAATGAACGCTCACTACGCAAAAAACCTTCTTTATCGGCATCCAGGATTGCAATCAATGATACCTCTGGAATATCCAATCCTTCTCGTAACAGATTGATGCCAACCAGAACGTCATATTTTCCTTTTCGCAGATCCTGAATGATCTGTGTACGCTCGATCGTTGTCACTTCATGGTGCAGCCAAGCAACCTTAAAGTCCATATTCTTCAAATATGCGCTCAAATCCTCTGCCATGCGTACGGTCAAAGTTGTGATCAAAGTGCGTTCATTACGCGCAATGCGTTCTTTGATCTCATCGACCAGATCATCAATCTGTCCTTTGCTGGAGCGCACTTCAACTAAAGGATCCAATAAGCCGGTCGGACGTATGATCTGTTCGACGACTTCGCCGTGCACATGTTCCAATTCATAATCACCCGGAGTTGCCGATACATAGATTGCCTGATGTACCATCTTTTCAAATTCCTCAAAGCGTAACGGACGATTATCTAGCGCACTAGGCAATCGAAAACCAAAGTTGACCAATGTCTCCTTCCGGGAACGATCGCCGTTATACATACCGCGGATCTGTGGCAAGGACACGTGGCTTTCATCCACCACTAATAAAAAATCTTCTGGGAAATAATCGAACAAAGTATACGGGCGCTCCCCTGGTTTTCGTCCATCGATATGACGCGAATAGTTTTCAATGCCTGGACAGACACCAAATTGCCGCAATGCTTCTACATCATAACGTGTCCGCTGTTCCAAACGCTGTTTTTCCAACAGCTTGCCATCTTCTTCAAACACCTGTAAACGCTCTTCTAATTCTTCTTCGATCGTATCTGCCGCATGATTGATGATTTCCTGACTTGTCGCATAACCGCTTGCCGGATAAACGACATACACCGTATAAGCATTCAGCACTTTACCTGTCAACGGATCCACTTCACAGATTCGTTCGATCTCATCATCGAATAATTCCACACGCAACAAAAAAGCATCAGTATGACCGGGTGCGATCTCAATCACATCACCGCGCACTCGAAACGTTCCCCGACTCAGTTCCATGTCGTTACGGCTATATTGTTGGGCCACCAATCGCTGCATCAGTTTTTTTCGATCAATGACTTCACCTACACGTAAAGAAAAAAACATATCCCGGTACTGTTCCGGATTGCTGGCACCGTAGATACAAGCAACCGAAGCAATGATGATCGTATCTCTTCGTTCCAAGATCGAATTGACCGCTGACATGCGCAACATGTCCAATTCAATGTTTGTCGTCGCATTCTTATCAATATAAGTATCTGTATTTGGCAAATATGCTTCCGGCTGATAATAATCGAAGTTTGATACGAAATATTCTACTCGATTATGCGGAAAAAACTCTTTAAACTCCGAGTATAGCTGTCCTGCCAGCGTTTTGTTATGCGCAAAGACCAAGGTCGGTTTATTAATCTTAGCGATCACGTTAGAAATGGTAAACGTCTTTCCCGTACCGGTTGCGCCTAAAAGCACTTGTTCTTTTTTCCCTTCCCGGATGCCTTTCACCAGTTCCTCGATTGCCTTAGGCTGGTCTCCTTGCGGCTGATAATTGGAAACCAATTCAAACAGCTTATCTTCCATAAATGATATCCTCCGCCTTTATGAGCTGCGTATCTAGCGTATCCCTATTCTCATTCCAATAAATTCCAACGGCATTTGCAATCATCTGTGCCGTTTCATTATCGATCACACCATCCGCTTCTAATCCATGATCACGTTCAAATTGACGCAATGCTTGGGCAGACTGTGCAGAAAAATATTCATCATCGCGATCAACATCATACCCCAAATAACGCAAATAAATCTGTACCGGTTTTGCGACTGCTGCCACTTCATCTTCTTTTACTTGATAATCATTTTGATAAATCAACATATTCGTTGTTCGCGCTTCGTCTAAATGAACTTCAACATCAGGCTGAATGCCTACACCATTGATCGTTGTCCCTTTGCTGGAAAACCACTGCGCATTCGTATATTTTAAAGAGGTTCCATCGCTGAATGGGATGCTCGTCTGCATCGTACCTTTCCCATAAGTATTCGTTCCGACCAGCACCACTGTATCTCCCAAGTTATCATCCAACGCTGAGATCAGAGCTTCCGATGCAGAAGCTGTATCTTCATTCATCAAAATGACGATCTGATCAAAGGAAAAAGGCGTATAATCGTCCTCTAAACGATATTCGCTGCGCGTGCCGTTGCGATCCTCGGATTGAAAAACAACACTTCCTTTTGGCAAGAAGTATTTTGCGATATCCAACGCCGCACTTAGATAACCTCCGCCATTATCTCTTAGATCCAGGATGAGATTCTCTTTCTTCGCATCGCTGATTCGTTGCAAAGCACTCTCCATATCCGCCGCACTGTTCTCCGCAAACGAAGAGAGCGCAATATAACCATAGTCATCCTCAACATAAGCGATCACCGAGTTATCCACTACACTCGGTACTACTTCTAAAGAAATATTTTTCCCCGCTCGTCTAATAACTAATTTTACTTCATTTCCTTCTTCTTTGCTTAATAATTCCTTGATGTCATCTTGTGTCATTTCCTCACATTGCTTACCATCGATCGAAAGCAGTTGATCATCCCGTTGAATACCCGCTTTTTGGGCCGGTGAATTTTCAAAAACGTCCAAGACGATATATTCGCCATCCCAATTTTGATAAAACTGTAGGCCTACTCCAATAAACGTCCCTTCCAGTGAAGAGGAAAAGGAAGCCGCATCTTCCAGGTCCATATAACTAGTATGTGGATCCAGTTCATTTTTCGCCAGAGCACCAATCGCATTTTCCAATAAAACGGTGGAAAGGTCTTCTACATCTTTCCCAAAATACCATTTTTCATTCATCAGCGAATATACGGTTTCAAATTTTTCCATCTGTTCGCTCTTTTCACTGCCCCCTACCTGCGTCTGGGTTGCACGGGATAAGCAAAAACCAGCGATAAAGAAAAGAAGGCAACTGCATATAACTGCCAATTTTTTTCGCCGTACCCGTTTCTCGGCGGCAATTTCATCCGGCCACTTGTGCCGTTCCAATTTATAAATGACGGTCCGTTTCTGTGACATCTGATCACCTCAAAGTATTTCTTATGACATCATACCACATTTTCTCTCATTCACAAAAAGAATTATCGTTCACTTCCCGCTTGATCTTTTTCTATCCAAATCCTTTCTCCCATAGAAAAATGAACCTTGTTACTTGTGTTTGCAAATAACCAGGTTCATTTCATAATCATCTAAAATATAGGATCGATCAAACAGTTCACGTGCTTTCTCCACATTTTTACCGTTTCCAATGCAGATAGCGCGTTGTGGAAATAAAGCTGCCAAAGACACCAATGATCACACCGGCTCCGATTAAAGCGAAACAGATCCACAGTGTAAAAGGCCAAATCGGCTGCAAGGTGAATAAGTCAGTAAACAGCCGCCCACCAATGCTGTCATAAAGCCAGCGATACCCTAAACATGTCAAGATACATGGAATGAGGGCTCCTGCTAGTCCGATCAGGACACCTTCCATCATAAACGGAATCTTGATAAAGTGATTGCTGGCACCGACATTACGCATGATCGCTATTTCTTCGCTGCGCGCATAAATAGTGGTCTTGATCGTATTCGATATCAGATAACCCGTCAACAAGAACAGCAACAACACGAAGATCATACCGCCCTGACGAACGATGTTCAGTAAACTGATCAGCGAAGAAACGCTCGTTCCACCATATACAGCATCACTGACGATATCGAGCCTGCTGATTTGCTCACAAGTCTCTTCAATCTTTGACGGATCACTCACTGCGATAAAAAACGCATTGCTCAGCGGATTTTCTTCTCCGCGATACATCGCAAATGCTTCTCCTTTTTCCTTGATCATGAGTTCAAGCTCTTCATCTTTCGTTGATAAGGTAGCAACTGCGACATTATCCATCGCCTTCAATGTATTTCCTGCTTCCGTCAGTTCCTCCTCATCCTCAATATCGGCACGTAGGATCACATGAATCTGCAGTCCGTCTTCAATGTTACCGGCGAATAGGGAAACATTGCCCGCTAGAATCAAAAATAATGATAACAATGTCAGCGTCACACTGACTGCAGTCGCAGCCGATAACGACATCGCCAAATGACGGATAAAGCTCTGGCCTGCCTTCTTCAGATGATACAGTGCCATGCGAAGCAGCTTACTCATACTTCAAATAACCGCCTTTCAGCATATCCGCTACGATATACCCCTCTTCCAACGAGATCGTACGCTTTTTAAAATCATTGACCAATGTGCTGTCATGCGTCACCATGACGATCGTCGTCTTTTCCACTTCGTTGATCTTTTCCAGTAATTCCATGATCTCCTTTGACATCTCGGGATCCAGATTTCCCGTCGGTTCATCTGCGATCAGCACTTTCGGATGATTAGCGATTGCGCGACCGATCGTCGCACGCTGCTGTTGACCACCCGACAATTGGTTTGGAAAAGCCCGCGCCTTATCACTGAGCGAAACGAGTTCTAACACTTCTCGTACGCGACGGCGAATCTCCCGTTTATCCATTCCGATCACTTCCAATGCAAACGAGATATTTTCAAAGATCGTCAATGCCGGCAATAAACGAAAGTCCTGAAATACAACGCCGATATTGCGACGATAATAAGGTACTTTGCTATGTTTTAATCTTCCAACATTCACCTCATTCACAAGGACATTTCCCTCATCCGGGATTTCTTCCCCATCTAATAATTTGATCAGCGTTGATTTTCCCGAACCCGTCGGTCCGATCACATAGACAAATTCTCCATCTTCGATGGTCAAATTGATATTACGCAGTGCATGCACACCGTTTTTGTATGATTTTGATACGTTTTCAAGTTGAATCATGACGTTCTCCTTCCTAACCGATCAACGTTTCAGGACGCTCACGACATGGCGTGCTTCCTTTTGAATCACAGCCTGTCGCTGGTGAACTCCAACCGCAGCCCCATGCAAAATCTGCCGTCCGAGAGAACTGTGATGCCGCATCCGTGATGGACATGCTGCCTAAATTGATGATCTCAATATGACAATGCGGTCCGCTACTGTTTCCTGCGTTTCCGGTCAATCCTAACAACTGCCCCTGACTAACCGATTGGCCGGCATAAACAGCCATTCCATTTTGTGACATATGAGAGAACGATACAAAATACGTCGTACCTCCGACATTGACCAACATCGCGATATTATTGCCAGCTCCTGCAGGATAGCCGCTCCAGTTTCCCAAATAACCGGAGTTGCTGCCAACCGGATTTGCCACCCATACGACCAGCCCGTCTGCTGGTGCATAGATCGGCGTTCCGATCGAAACCGCGCGATCCACACCCAGATGCACACCGCCTCCAGGATAATACCAAGTTCCAGCAGAAGTTGGACCACTGACCGGATTCAACCAGCCATCACTACTTGATGGTGTATAATCGCCGATGTTATCCAAATTAACCAAATTGCTGCTGACCGTAGACAGATCGACCTGCGCACTACGCATCTGTTCCTGCAGCTCCGCTTCTTGTTGATGATATAACGTGATCATCTGTTCACTGCTCTCTTTTAATTCTTCCGCCTGTTGCTTTTCAGCTTCCAATGCTTCTTTTTGATCGATGGCATCCTGTTCCAAGCGTTTTTGTTCATTTCGCTTTTGATCGAGCGCTTCTTTTTCCTCTTTCAGCATATTGATCTGTTCTTCATCGCTCTCCATGATACGCTGCAAACCTTCCATCGTACGCATCATCTCTTGAAGATCTTTCGCACCCATGATCATATCGATGTACATATTCGTTCCAATCGAAGCTTGTTCACCAATCATGCGCTCCTTGATCTGCGCATCCCATTTTTCAATTTCTTCTTCTTTTGCTGCGATATCTTCTTCCAATTGTGCAATATTCGCTTGAATCTCCGCAATCGCATTGTTTTTTTCTTCAATGCTGGCATTCACTTCTTCGATCAATTCCTTTTGTTTGGCGACCAGCGTCTCCAGGTCTTCCAAATCGCTTTGCAGATTATCAATATCTTCTTTGAAAGAATTGATTTGATCTTTTAACGCTTCCTGTTGTTCTTTATAATACTCTTTAAATGCATTGCATGCCGCGCTGTCCTGGGAAGATTCCTGTACCCCTGAACATTTATTGATCCACGCTTCTTCGTCTGAAAAATCATAGGCTTGAATCAATAATGGATTTGGTAACATGCCTATGAGCATCGCTCCAATACAAAGTGCTGCAACCCCTCTTCTCATCTTCATCGTTTCCACCTCAGATACTTTCCTACTGCCAATGAACTTCCGATCATTCCAACCGCAATACCGACGAATAAGATCAATAAGCTGACGAAGCCCGCATACGGCCAAAAATCAATCAAGACAAACATAGAGGATAAAAAATATCCGCCAAACGCATGATACACAAAGTAATAGCCACCGAATATCAATATGACAGGGATGATGGCACCAATAATTCCAATATACATTCCCTCAATCACAAACGGCGTACGGATATACCAGTTGCTGGCACCCACATTCCGCATGATGGCAATTTCTTCCTGTCTTGTCTGAATTGTCATCTTTATCGTATTCTTGATCAACAAGGCGGCCAAGAACCCTAAAAACAGCACAAAGATCGTTCCACCGATACGAAGACCTTCAAACAGATCCACCATGATCGATATCCCTTCACCGCCATAGGTTGCATCTACGATTCCTTCCATCTTTTCAATGGAAGCACAGACTTCCTCCATCTGTTGATGATCGCTCAATTCGATGATAAACACATCATATAACGGATTGCGATCTTCTTGCGCATAATATTCAAACATCTCTCCGTTTTCTTCGATCAGTTTCTGCAGTTCTTCATCTTTGCTGGAAAAGGAACAATGCTCTACGGCATCGATCGCTAAGATATCTTTTTCCAGCTTCTCTATATCTTTATCCTCGACAACCCCTGGACTGATTGTTGCCTGGATCTGAAAATCTTGTTCAATATTTGTTGTAAAACTATTGATGTTACCGGTAATCAATACCAGCAAACCAACGATCAGCAGCGTGACCATTACGGCTGTAGCTGAAGAAAATGTCAAAGAAATATGACGGATGATGCTTCTCCAAGCTGTCGTAAAATGACTGGGCAGGCTGCGGATGAATTGAATCATGCAATGAAACACCTTCCTTTCTGTCGCTGTAATATCTCAATTTTATAAACCGTAAACATTATACCATAGTTTTTTATTGGTGATGTTGAATTCAACATGAAAATTTTTACTTTCGCTCTTCTCCCAAATAAAAAGACAGATGCCGGTTTATTCATCTGTCCTCTTCTCTTGTAAGAGATCGCGTATTTCACGGAGCAATTCCACTTGCGGATCCGGTGCAGGTGATGGGGCTTCTTCCTTCGCCTTCTTCGTCAAGCGGTTGATCGCTTTGACAAACAGAAAGATGCTGAACGCAACCAGTAAAAACGAAACGATGGCGTTGATGAAATTGCCGACCATGATCTGCGCTCCCTTGAACCCAAAGCTTAGCGAGGAAAAATCGACGCCTCCGGTCAAAATGCCCAGAACAGGCGTAAACACATCATTGACTAAACTGTTGACGATCGAAGTAAACGCGCCGCCGATGATCACGCCGACAGCCAGATCCAGCACGTTGCCGCGCAGGGCAAACGCTTTAAACTCTTCGATAAATGCTTTCATAAGCTTCCTCCTTTTATCTTTGCAGATCTTCTGCTGCATGTTGTAGATATCGCTTGTTCAGCGTAAAACCAAAACCTCCCACTTCATTCGCGTCATTCACCACAAAAAAAGCCTGAGGATCTATTGTAAGGATCAACCTTTGCAAAGAGGCGTATTGTTTCTGTTTGACGACCGTCATCAGCATCATGCGTTCTTCTTTCGCATAACCGCCAAGCGCCGGTACTAGCGTCACGCCGCGATCCAGTTCATGATTGATCACCTGACGAATATCTTCCCATTTGGGAGAGATGATAAACAGCGTCTTGCTCGCCTCACTGCCAAAGGTCAACACTTTATTGATGACCTGCCCGCTGACAAAAACAGAAACTAAACCGATCATGCTCGCTTCAATGCCATAGACGATCGCGCCCAATAAAACAACGGATCCATCAAAAAACATCACCAGCATGGACAAAGGAATTCTCGTATACTTATGAATGATCAGCGGTGGAATATCCATCCCTCCCGTACTGCCATCCACGCGATAGACCAACCCGATTCCCACACCGACGCAAACGCCCGCATAAATTGACGCTAACAACTGATTTTCAGTAATGATCAATCCAGAAAAATGCGCATCGAGCATCGAGATAAACAAGGGATACACGATCGTGCTCACGACCGTCTTAAGAAAAAAAGCTTTTCCTAAACAGATCGAACCAGCGATAAAAAGCGCGATCGTCAATCCGTTGATCACGATCGTCGGCGGTAGATGAAAGATCGGCTGTAAGGCGACAGCGATACCCGCTGTCCCACCGGTCAAGATATCGGAAGGTAAAATAAAAAAAGTCACACCGAAGGCAACGATCAAATTCCCGATGATCACGCTGCCGCTCTCATAAAGAAGTCTCTGCAGTTTCTGATGTTTCATCTTATTCCCCATTTCAAACGTACCTATTATATCATACATTTACCTTTGCTTTACAAAAGAAAACTTGAATCTATACGACTCAAGTTCGATTATTCTCCATTATGGATCTGCGTCTTCAAATACGTAAAGATGAAATCATCCAGATCCCCATCCATGACGCCTTGCACGTTGCTCGTCTCATAGTTGCTGCGATGATCTTTCACCAGTGAGTAGGGATGCATGACATACGAACGGATCTGGGAACCCCATTCATTTGCCTGCTGTTCACCTTTGATTGCCGCTAATTTTGCCTCTTGTTCTTCAATCATGCGCTGATACAGACGACTCTTCAAAATACGCAGCGCTTCTTCACGGTTTTCATGTTGCGAACGACCATTTTGACAAGTCGCAACCAAACCGGTCGGCTTATGCACCATGCGTACAGCAGAATCCGTCTTATTGATATGCTGTCCTCCAGCACCGCTGGCACGCTTCGTTTCAACGATCAGATCTTCCGGACGGATCTCAATTTCGATCTCATTGTTAAATTGTGGCATCACGTCCAATGAAGCAAAAGAAGTATGTCTTCGTCCGCCGGAGTCAAAAGGAGAGATACGCACCAATCGATGTACTCCTTTTTCAGCCTTCAAATAACCGTATGCCTTATCCCCTTCCACAAGGAAAGTAACTGATTTGATCCCTGCTTCTTCTCCTGGCAGATAATCGAGCTCTGTCACTTTAAACCCTTTATGTTCCGCATAACGCACATACATGCGATAAAGCATCCCACACCAGTCACAAGACTCGGTTCCCCCTGCGCCCGGATGTAATTCTAAGATTGCATTGGATTGATCGTATTCATGCGATAATAAGATGCTGATCTCAAACGATTCAAAATCTTTGCTCATCTGCATGAATTCCTCTTCACACAGCGTAAAGAGTTCAGGATCCATTTCTTCTTTCAGCATTTCGCAGGTTTCTTCCAGTCCTTTCAATGTCTCTTCCAGCTTTTCATAGCTTTCTACCGTCTCCTTGATGCCGTTGAGGCGACGGATCACGGTTTGCGCTTGCTCTGGATCGCTCCAAAACGTCTCTTCCATCGTCTTTGCCGTCAATTCTTCGATTTTCAGTCGTTTTTGGTCGAGGTCAAAGTGACTCACCAAGCGCGCGCAGGCGTTCTTGATGAGTGTTCACCCCCTGTCTGATTTCGTATAGTTCCATAATTATTTACCTTTTTTTTCTTTCTTTGCCTTTTTTTCAGAAGCTTCGCGCGCTGCCTTCTCTGCAGCGATCTGCTCTGGTGTCTTGCGAACGATGCGCATACGCAATAAGAATGATACAATCTCACGGGCAATGCGCTGCGTCATCTCCTCGAACAATTCATAACCTTCACTGACATAAGCCTGCAATGGATTATTCTGCGCATAGGAACGCAAGTGAATTCCATCGCGTAATTTGCTCATCGAATCAATATGTTCGATCCAGTTACGATCCATGATACGTAATACGACCGTTTTTTCAAACGGCAGAAATTGCTCATGCACCGGCTCAATTTCTTTTTCATAACAGCCATAGACATGTTCAAAACAATCGTTCACCAACGTTTCGCGATTCTTTCCTTCAAGTTCTTCAGGCTTTAAGCGATTCTCTTCTCGCATTCCCATCATGTTGATGCTCTCGCAAATTCCTTTGTAATTGATTTTATCATCATGATGATTCACTTCCAGATTGGCACCGATCGCATCACTGACGACCCGTTCAAACATACCACGGACAATCTCGTGAACATCTTCATGTTCCAGCGTATAATTACGCTGTTCATACATGATCTCACGCTGTCTGCGCAGTACATCATCATATTCCAACAGCTGTTTACGGGCATCGAAGTTATAGCCTTCTACACGTTTTTGTGCCTGTGTGATCGATTTGGTGACCATTTTCGATTCAATCTGTGTCTCTCCTAATGTTTTGATCAGACTATTCAGCTTATCTCCGCCAAAACGTACCATCAATGAATCTTCCATCGAAATATAGAAACGAGAGAATCCCGGATCCCCTTGACGTCCGCTTCGTCCACGCAGCTGATTGTCGATACGTCTGGATTCATGACGCTCACTTCCTAATACTGCCAAACCGCCTAAAGCGCGGGATTGATCGCTCAATTTGATGTCGGTACCACGACCAGCCATGTTCGTAGCGATCGTAACAGATCCAATCTGTCCTGCTTTTGCGATGATTTCCGCTTCACGCGCATGGTTTTTTGCGTTGAGCACTTCATGGTGAATCCGTTCTTTTTTAAGCATGTCGCTGATGAGCTCACTGGTTTCTACCGCAATCGTACCAACCAATACCGGCTGTCCTTTTTCATGCAGTTCTTTCACTTCATTCACAAGCGCCTGGAATTTTAATTTCTTTGTTGCGAAGATCGCATCCGGATAATCGATACGAGCGATCGGACGATTGGTCGGAATCTCAATGACGCGCATGTTATAAGTCGACAGGAATTCCTCTTCCTCTGTTTTTGCCGTACCGGTCATACCCGCTAACTTCGTATATAAACGGAAATAGTTCTGATAAGTGATCGTAGCAAGTGTACTGCTTTCCTCTTCGATCGGTACGCCTTCTTTTGCTTCGATCGCCTGATGCAGACCATCGGAATATTCGCGTCCTTCCATCAAACGTCCGGTAAACTGATCGACGATGACGATTTTCTGTTCTTCGCTGACCACATATTCCACTTCTTTTTTCATGATGTAGTTTGCACGCAACGCTTGCGTAATATGATGAACCAGCTGTGTATGTGCCGCATCATACAAGTTTTCCAAGCGGAAGAAACGCTCGGCAGATCGAACACCTTCTTCACTCAACATGACCTGACGCGTCTTTTCATCGATCTCATATCCACCGCTTACCAGCTTCTTCTCACCAGAACGCGCATCCGTTTCATAAACAGGTTTTTTCAGTCGTTTTACAAATTGATCTGCCTGTATATACAAATTCGCCGTTTTCTTCTTTCCACCAGAAATGATCAACGGTGTACGAGATTCATCGATCAAGATCGAATCGACCTCATCGATGACCGCCATCCATAAAGGTCGCTGTGTACGTTCATTGACATTCGTCACCATATTGTCACGCAGATAATCAAAACCAAGTTCAGAGTTGGTCGTATACGTGATATCACAATTATACGCTTCGCGTTTGTTGATCGGCAATAATTCGCGCTTATTGACACCAACAGTCAAACCCAGGTAACGATAGATTTCACCCATCCACTGCGCATCACGTTCTGCCAGATATTCGTTGACCGTGACCACATGCACACCTTTTTGTGCCAATGCATTCAGATATACGCACATCGTAGCCGTCAAGGTCTTACCTTCACCGGTTTTCATCTCAGCGATATCCCCTTGATGCATGGCAATCGCACCCATGATCTGCACTTTGTATGGATGTTCTCCTAAAACACGACGCGCAGCTTCACGAGCTGCTGCATATGCCTCTGGCAACAACGCATCTAAGCTCTCACCATTTTGTATACGTTCTTTAAACGCATTCGTCTGTGCTATCATTTCGTCTTGGCTCATGTTACGCATGCGTTCTTCCAAAGCCATGACTTGTTCTGCTTGTTTCTCTAACTTTGCCAGCGTACGTTTCTCGCTGCTGACTACTCTTTCCAGAAAACTTGTCATTTTCAGTCCTCCATTCCTTTATATCTTAAGCACAATTGCTTTATTGACACTATCGGTAGTATTGTAACACAAGTCTTAGCGTTCGCAAAACAGAAAAACACCTTTTCAACAAATAATCACATATTCCCTATTTTTCTGTGACTTT
>CBCTZR010000012.1:0-36717 GCA_965151435.1 uncultured Merdibacter sp.
TCTTTTCATTCGCCACAAATGAGCCGCCAGTCATGATGTAATGTTTTTTGGTGTAATCCACCCTCTATACATTACATCATGGGAAGAGGTGCGGAAAAATATGCACAAAGACATGGCTTTGCTCGCAAAAACATGTTGACGCAACGAGCGATGACCCTTTATCATGAACGTGTGAAAGAATTGTCCACAAGTGGATTACGACCATATATGGGACATGATACAGTAGGAATGCTCTGCTTGGACCAGCGTGCGCATATGAGTGCGGCGACGAGCACGAGCGGATTATTTATGAAACGAGCAGGACGTGTAGGGGATTCACCAGTGATCGGTTCCGGTTTATATGTTGATTCCAGCGTTGGAGGAGCCAGTGCGACAGGATTAGGCGAAGATCTTATGAAAGGTTGTATTTCTTATGAGATCGTTCGTCTGATGAGGGAAGGAAAAACACCGCAGGAAGCGTGTGATGAAGCAGTTATACGTTTTGACGAACAATTGAAGCGAAGACGAAAAAAGGCGGGCGATATGTCATTGATCGCCATGAATAACAAAGGGGAATGGGGTGTCGCAACGAATATTGATACTTTCTCTTTTGTTGTCGCAACAAAGGCAGATCCGTTGCAGGTCTATTTGGCAAAAAGAGATGCACAGGGGCATACGCGATATGAAAAAGCAAGTGCTGAGTGGATCAAGGAGTATGTACAGCGGCGCAGTGCTCCATGTGGTAAATGATAGGGAAAGGAAACGACCAAAATGAAAAACATTGTGGAAATTTGTACAGGAAGTTATGCAGATTGTATTGCGGCAGCCAAAGGAGGCGCAAGCCGTGTGGAATTGAATAGTGCGCTGAGTGTTGGCGGACTATCTCCTAGTCTTACCGTCTTGCAGAAGGTAAAAGCAGAGACGAAGTTAAAAGTGATTTGTATGGTTCGTCCGCGGGCGGCAGGATTTTGTTATCAGGAAGATGAATTTGCTATCATGTTGGAGGAAGCAAAACAATTTTTGACTTTTGGCGCAGATGGAATTGCCTTTGGATTTTTAGAAGCAGATGGAACCATTCAGATACCTTATACAAAAGAAATGATCCAATGTATTCACAGTTATGGAAAAGAAGCTGTCTTCCACCGCGCGTTTGATGTGACAAAAGATCCGCATCAAGCAATGCGGCAGCTGATCGCTTGTGGAGCAGATCGTGTCTTGACCAGCGGACAGCAGGCAACGGCATTGCAAGGAGCTGATTTGATCAGTGAACTGCAGTCTTGTTATGGCGATCAGATCGAATTGTTGGCTGGAGGCGGAGTCAACGCTGACAACGTCAGGGAATTATTACAAAAAAGCGGGGTTCATCAGGTGCATTCTTCTTGCAAAGCTTATCGAAAAGATCCTACGACAAGACAAAAAGGAGTGAGCTATGCATATTTGCCATCTCCGCATGAAGATGATTACGATATGGTCGATTCAGAAAAAGTAAAGGCTTTAGTACGTACAGTCGAAAACAGTTAGCAGTAAATCTTCTGTAGATTTTATGGTTTATTTTCATTATTGCACATAAAAAACGCGCCATTTGCAGTCTTGATTTCTTGTAAAAAAACATTTGAAATTTTTAGCAGAAATAGTCTATAATAACTGCGTACGATCCATTTGAAACATCTTTTTAAGCTGTTGCAGTGATGGGAATAGAGAATACAATCGTGTGGCAGAAATGCGTAAGTCCGGGTTTGGACCTACGCATTTTTCTTTTTTATTACGTTGAAGCAGGATGGATCGAACAGCGTAGAGCTGTAGGCATGTGATAGTGATGCAATCATCTGAATAGTTCTACGCATACAGGTTTTATGAAAAGAAAGGTGATTGAGATGGACAAAACAAATCAGTTTTTAGGAAATGAAGAAATTGGAACATTGATGCAAAGGTATGCCATACCTTGCATCATTTCCCTTTTGGTAGGGGCTCTGTATAATATCGTGGATCAAGTTTTTATCGCAAATGCCAGTTATTTAGGATCTTATGGTAATGCAGCGAATACGGTGATCTTCCCGTTAACGGTAGTGGCGCTGTCTATTGCAGTGCTTGTAGGAGATGGTTGCTGTGCATATGTGAGCATGTGTCTAGGGCGAAATGAGGTAGATAAAGCGAAACGCAGTGTGGGAAACGCAGTGGTATTCGCTTTGATCAGCAGTTGATTGCTGACGGCACTCTATTTGTTCTTTGAGGATGTCATCATTTCCATGTTTGGTGGAACAGTCAATGAAGAAACGTTTTATTATGCAAAGGAGTATTTCTTTTATATTTCTTTGGGCATCCCTTTTTACATGTTTGGTCAAGCGATGAATCCGATCATACGAGCGGACGGTAATCCAAAATTTGCGATGTGTGCCACGCTCTTGGGTGCGATCTTCAACATGATCTTAGATCCTGCGTTCATCTTTGGATGTAAATGGGGAATGATGGGAGCCGCATTAGCGACAGTCATCGGACAAATCGTAACAGCAGGATTATCCGTATGGTATCTGATGAATATGAAGATCATTCGGCCAAAAAGAAGCGATCTTGCGTTGAACAGGAAAGTTTGTGAGAGAATGCTCGTTTTGGGTATTACCAGCTTTCTTTCGCAGATCAGCTTAGTGGCAGCTATGGCGGCGATCAACAATATGTTGCGTAAATACGGTGCGCTAGACCCTGTCTTTGGATTGGAAGCATATGCGCAGATCCCTATGGCTGTTGTTGGTATCGTAATGAAATTTTTCCAGATCGTGATTTCCATTGTTGTGGGTATGGCAGCAGGATGCATTCCAATCGTTGGCTATAATATGGGGGCAGGAAAGATACAACGCGTCAAAAAGCTGTTTACGATCTTACTGATTGCAGAAACGCTGATTGGAGGTATTGCTTTGATCATTGCTGAAGTATTCCCTCAGCAGATCATCAATATCTTTGGCGCAGGCAATGAAAGCAGCTATTATACGTCGTTCGCTATTCAAGCTTTTCGCACTTATCTCTGCATGATGATTTTCGCTTGTGTAAATAAGGCATGCTTTATCTTTTTACAAGCAGTTGGAAAAGCGTTTGCTTCCACGATGCTCTCGCTATTTCGAGAAATGGTGTTTGGCGTTGGCTTTGCGCTTCTCTTACCGATGTATTTTGGCTTAGAAGGTGTATTGTATTCAATGCCTGTGTCCGACGTATTGACATTTATAATTGCAGCTTGCATCATTTGGGATACGTATCGAAAACTTAATATGGAAGGAGAAAAGATCATATGAAGAATCGAATCATTACTATTAGCAGAGAGTTTGGCAGCGGAGGACGTACGATTGGGAAAAAGGTTGCGGAAAAGCTCGGTATTCCTTGTTATGATGCTGCCTTGATTCAAAAACTGGCAGAAGAAAGCGGATTTTCGGAGAATTATATCAAAGAGGCTGGTGAATATGCATCAAACGGGTTTTTATCCTTTGCATTTTCTAATCGTTCTTTTGGTCTGACAAATGAAGATATCTTGTGGGAGCTAGAATACCAGGTGATCTCAACACTTGCTGAAAAAGGCCCTTGTGTCATCGTTGGCCGTTGTGCTGACTATATTTTACGAGAACAAGCAGATTGTTTAAAAGTATTCATCCACGCTGATCCAGGTTTCCGTGCAGACCGGATCGTTAAGGTTTATGGCGAGCGTGCAGAGTCTTTGGACCAACGGATCCGAGAGAAAGATAAACGCCGCGCGGCATATCACCGATTTTATACGGATATGAAGTGGGGACATGCACAGAATTATCACATCACGTTGGATAGCGGCGTTCTTGGAATAGAACGCTGTGCCGAAATCATCTGTGAACTGTTTTAAAAGAGTGATCTTGACTGTTCTTATAGAAGAAGTCTAGGGCATGTGGAATTCCACATGCCCTAGTTTTGCATAATTCAATGGTTTTTGAAGAATAGAAATGCCTTGAGAAGATCTTTCCAGTTTCCCAAATGAGTTCAAATGAGAAAAAGAATGCTTATTTTATTCTTTTCTTTAATAATCGCAGATCGTTTGTTCGATGGATTTGTTGAAGTTTTAGGTAATTTTGTTCTAATGCCTTTTCATATTTGCCGTGATTTCCTGGGAAATAGAAGGTTTCTTCACGGATAGCGTCCGGCAAATACTGTATGAGCGGCCATAATTGCGGCATTCCATAATCATAGCGATCTTCTTCTTGCAGTGCAGTTGGTGTGAATTTGAGATAATCTGGAATCGGGCAAGAGCGTCTATGTGCTGCTTGCATCGCTGCATCGATCGCAGTTTCTGCACTGCGCGATTTTGGTGAAAGCGCAAGATCGATCACTGCCATGGATAAAGGAATGCGTCCTTCTGGAAAGCCGATGCGTTTTGCCGCGTCGATTGCTTGGATCGTACGAGCAACTGCATTGGGATTTCCTAATCCGATATCCTCATAAGCGATGACCAACAAGCGACGCTCGATAGAATCCATATCACCGCTGTCAATCAATAAGGCTAAATAGTATAATGCCGCATTGACATCACTGCCGCGAATCGATTTTTGAAAAGCGCTGACCAGATCATAGTGTCCGTCATCTCCTTTATAACTGCGTTGATTGCTTAATGTAGACAGTTGTTTTAAAGAAGCTAAGGTCACGGTATGATCGTTGGTCAGTGTGGCTGCTAGTTCTGTTAGATTTAATGCGTATCGTACGTCTCCGCAGCTTTGTTTAGCAATATAGGCAATCGCATCTTCCGTAAAGGATGCTTGCGCATGCAGACCTTGTGGTGAATCGATCGCACGTCTGATTGCTATGCAGATATCTTCATCTTGTAAGGTACGCACTTCAAATAGATGACAGCGCGAACGAATAGCAGGATTGATGCTATGCAGCGGATTAGCGGTGGTCGCACCGATCAATGTAATATTGCCGTTCTCTACATGAGGCAGCAACAGATCTTGCTTATCTTTGTTTAGGCGATGGACTTCGTCAATGATCAAAACGAAGCCGGGAAACATCTTGGCTTCTAAAAATAATGCATCGAGATCTTTTTTTGTGCCATTGACCGCATTAAACATTCGATAAGGAAGGCCGACTTCTTCTGCTAAAACGGTAGCCAGCGTTGTTTTGCCCATACCGGGAGCTCCATAGAAAATCATGGAGAATAATTTTTTTTCTTCTACACAACGTCGTAAAATACAGCCTTCTCCAATTAGATGCTGCTGTCCGATGATTTCATCGAGTGTTTTTGGGCGCATTCGATATGCGAGAGGTTCGTTCATAAAGGATCACCGCATCTATTTTAACATAGAAGACCATAAATCCTATCAGCTTTTGTTATAAGCTTTGGAAAGAAGAGTAGACGATTGCAACGGATAAAAGGATGATCAATGTGATGCTTGCCCAATTATTAAAAAACTGTTTGATGGAGTAATCATAAGGGGAAGTCAGTGAAGAATAGATCTTCTTATGATGGAGGAAGAAGATGACGAGCAAGATACAACCGGTGATCATGATCAATATCAAAAGCAGAGAATAGACTGTCTGTATGAACTCCGAATGGAAAAAGAAAGGTAAAATCGCTAATGCATTATTGACCATGTGCAATAATATACCAAAGAATAATGAATTCGTCTTTACGACCAGATAGCCGATAGCAATTGCTAAGAAAAATAAACTGATTGTCTGAGTGAGTGTACCATGCATCATTGTAAATAAGAGAGAGGAAATGATGATTGCAAACCAGTTTCCATAAGGTTTGAGTGTCATGAGTACAATACCACGAAACAAGAACTCTTCAAAAAGAGGAGATGCGATTACAATGGTAAAGATGAAGAGCAATGTTGAAGGGGAATACATATTTAGATGATAGACAGAAGGATAGAGAGAATTGAAAGAGAACGTGTCAAATGAGAATGATAACAAAAAGGAAAAAAACAAATTCAGACCAAATCCAAACAGGAAACAAATGAAAACTTCCCGTAAAGAAATGGACGTATTAGGTTTCCAATGCAATTGCAGCGACCATTTTCTGCGGAAGACAAACTGAATGATCAAAAAGCTCACAAACATGCTGAATAGCATAGAAAGAAATAAGAGCTGATAGATCGAAGAAATACTGTGAAAATAGAAAATAAGGCGAATGGATTGAGAATATACAATATATACAGATATGACCGTGAGCAGTGCAAAAAGCAGAATAGACAAACTGACATAAGTAAACTTTCGCTTAGGGGTTTGATACATTCATATTCCTCCTTTCCATCTTATAAAATGGATTTAATCAATGGTGTTCGTTTCATCAATCTTGATTTTTTTATGAGCGTGTTTGGCTTGTATTTGAAGATAGAGAACATAGAGAACAAAGATGATAGGAATCGCTAAGTGCCAAGAGATACCAAATTTAGCAATGTAACCTTCAAACAAGATAAATAAGACAATCAATGGCAAAATATAGCGAATATAGGAAGAAGCAATCGCCGGTAATTTTAATCCTTTACCGCTATTTACTTCTTGAAAATAATTTTTCCATCCCCATCCATAACGGCTAGTGCAGAATAATAGATATAATAGAGATCCCATTGGAAGAAGATTGTTGGTAATGATGAAATCTTCAAGATCTTGAATGGTCGTTCCCAGACCAAAGGGCTGAATGCCCTGTAAGACATTATAACCGAGCGCACAAGGTAACGATAAAATGGTGATGGCAAACAGATTGATGATAACTGACTTACGGCGGCTCCAACCATAGTCCATCGCAGAGGCTACAATGTTTTCAAAAACGGCAATCACAGTCGTCAAGGCAGCAAATGCAAGAAAAACAAAAAATAATGCGCCCCAGATTTGTCCGCCAGACATAGAATTGAAAGTGGTCGGCAAGGTGACAAAGATCAAGCCGGGACCGCTGCTCACATCGATGGAAAATGTGAAGCATGCTGGAAAGATGATCAATCCAGAGACAAAAGCGACAAGAGTATTTAAGAGCACGACATTAAGGCTCTCGGAAACTAAAGAGTGATCTTTTTCTATGTAACTACCGAAGATCGCCAATGCACCAATACCTAAACTCAAGGTAAAAAATGCTTGTCCTAATGCTTCAAAGATGATGGTTCCCAGCGAATACTTCTCAAGGGCTTTGGCAAAATCGGGAATGAGATAAAAGGATAGTCCCTCATTTGCTCCAGAGAGCGTAAAACTGTGGATCGTCAGAAGCAACATGATAATGAACAATGCAGACATCATATATTTAGAAACTTTTTCAACTCCGTTTTTTAAGCCGCGGGAACAGATGAAAAAACCTAAAAAAGTGACGATGAGCATCCATAAAATTTGTTGGAAAGGATCTGCTTGAAATGCCTGAAATGCATTTTTGACTCCTGTTGCATCTAAGTTTGCCAATTCCCCAAAACTCATTTTGAAAAAATAAGCAATCATCCAACCGCCAACCGTTGTGTAAAACATCATGAGCATGTAATTACCAATGAATGGTATACACTTGATGTAGTGCCATTTAGTTCCGGCTGGCTCAAGCACTTCAAATGATTTTGCGGCAGAACGTTGCGATGCTCGGCCGACAGAGAATTCCATCGTCATGATTGGTAGTCCGAGCAAAATCAAAAAAACTAAATAAATGAGGACAAAAGCTGCTCCTCCATATTGGCCGGTAATGTAAGGAAAACGCCAAACGTTACCAAGACCGACCGCACAACCTGCGCTTATGAGTAAAAAAACCTAATCGAGAAGAGAATTTCTCTCTGGAATGCATAAATTTTTCCCTCTTTCCTGGTTTTAGTAACGGAATAATGATACGCCGTGTACTTTTCGATGTCAATTGTCATAAAGGCAAACAATTTGCATATAGATGAGAGTGAGAGGAGGAAGAAGTGTGGAAGAAAATACAAACCCTTTACGATTTGAAACGAATCCATATCATAATGTGTTGATCAAAGACAGGAAGATGATGGAACTAAGCGGGGTAAAACAGATTGACAGCTTTGATTCAAATGAATTTTTATTAGAGACGACTTTAGGGTGGATGCTGGTCAGCGGAAAAGATCTATCCTTGGGAAAATTGGATACAGAGCATGGAGATGTCATCATTAAAGGAACGATTGAATCCCTGAATTATGTATCGAATAAAAAGGGTCAGGAACGAGGATCTATCTTTAATCGATTGTTTAAATAATGCTGCTGGGAGTTCAATTACAAGCCATCTTATATCATCTGTTCTGTGGATGGCTCTATGGTTTTTGCTTTTCATGGCTGCAGACACTGCTGCAATATCGTCAGCATACGATCGATCATTTTTTATGTGAAGTCTTGTTTCATGGAGCAGCTTCCTTCTGTATGTTTTTTGGGTTGTTGCAATTAAATGGTGCTGTAACCAATATTTACCTATTCGCTTTTTTTCTTTTCGGTGCTTTTGTGTATTATCGCTTTTATTTTACGTTATTTTATCATTGGTTTAGCTGTTTTCGACACTTTATTCACAAGCGTTTTCATAAAATAGCTATTGCGAAATCGCGTATGCTTGGTATAATTAAAAAGAATAAAAAACTATGGAAAAGGTGGAGGGGTCGTCGTGGCAGCAAAAAGAAAAAGAACGCTAACAACGCCAGCTAAAGCAGTTCTCTGTTTGCTGATGGCGGGGATATCCGGTTATTTGTTATTCTGTTGTGCACAGGATGTGGTGACGATGTTTCAGCTGAAAGATCAGATCGCACAAAACAACACTCAGATATCAAAGCTGGAAAGTGAACAGTCCAGTTTAGAAGAACAATTAGAAAGATTACAAGATCCAGAATATCTGAAGTATATGGTACGCGGAAAATACTTATTGACAAAAGATGGCGAACAAGTATTTAAGTTACCTACATCGGACAGTGATTCGTAAAAATAGAGACATCTGATGCTTTACATTGTAAAACATCAGATGTTTTTTAATGTTGAAAGATATTTTTGCGATGGTACTGTAGAAATAGTTTTCGCTCTTCTGTCATCAGCTTTTCCTCTAACGAAAAATTTGCTGGTAATTGATAAATAGTAGAATAGTCCTTTTCTTTTCTTAATTCTTTGCAAACAAGCAGTTTTCCTTCATCACTAAAACTGATAAATCCCTGATCGAATAAATAGTCGTGATTGCGGCATAGCAACAGTCCATTGTTATTATCGATCGGTTCATAGAGGTGTGCGCAATCGCGAAATGGCTTGATGTGAGAAGCGATCAACATATGTGGCAAGTGGATCTTACAAATGGGACAGTGATGATCGAATTCATGAAACAAAGTGTCCTTATAGAAGGATTGCAATTGTTTGGATTCATCCCGGTTGTTGGGGATTCCACGTCGAGGCAACAGTGTTAAAATTTCTGATAGATATGGGTAAGCGACGATTGCTTTGTCGCTGTTTCTCCAGTTTTCTTTTGAAGAAGGATAGATCGTTTTCAAATAATAACATAAGATCGTTGGAGAAACCAAAGGCATATGTCCGTTGGTATATTCATTCATGATGCGATAACAGTCATGCAGGATGGCATCTGGAATGCGATAGTTACCATCTGGCAAGAGAAGAAAGAGACGTGTTTGCATCGCGATATCAAAAAGCAATGGTGGAAGGCTTTGCTTCAATTGATGTTGTGATATCGATTTTTGAAATAAGATCTGTGCTAAGCGTTCCTGACGATGTTCATCACAACAAATACAAGCGAATAAAGAGAGGTCTTCTAATAAAGAATGTGTTGCACAGTGTGCAAAGATCGTCGCGTTTGGTGTAACATCATAACCACGGGTCAATTTATGCATCATTCCAGCATCGATGATCTCATTCAAATCAGTAATGATCTGTTTTTTTGATGGATATTTATTAGATTCTTTACGAAGTTGTTCATAGACATCTTCAATTGCTTGTTGGAAATCAATCCCGCGTATTTCATAGTGATCTAATAATGTTAATATATGCTTTAAATAGGATTTTTCCATGAAACCACTTCCTTTGTTTTCATTATACATGGGAAAGCAGTGATTGAGAAAGATATAATTTCAAGAGTTATGCGCAGATTCTGAGCATTTTCGACAAAACAAAACCAATACAATGTAAGCATAAAAGGAAGGTGTTTATGAATGAAGGGACCGGGAATTAAAGATTATATGGATGCGTTGTCAATGCAAAAAGAAACAGCACATCAAAAAGGACTGTCGTACATTGATGTCAATTCTAAACAATTACATCAAGAAATTTCGCCAAATCACGCAACGATGCCAACCTGCTGTCAAGCGTTGTATAAACAGATGCTGACAGGAGATGAGATCTTAGAACATCCAAAAGGAACGACAGGATTTGGCTCACATTTGACTGTTCGCTTTTATGTTGAGCAACTTGAGGGCAGGGAGAGACAGTATCCGGATAAGAAACGCGGAAGACCAGCAAAAAGCGAGGAAGAGAAAGCGGCGGCGCGAAAAGCGAAGATGAAACGCTCGACACAAGATCTTTGTGCACTGTTAAAGTCATGGCTGGGTGAACACGGCTGGGAATATGAAGAAGAAAAAGGGATCATTGAGGCACGTAGTGAGCAGAAACGTTGGATCATTAACGTTCAAGGGATCAAACGTGGAAGAAAGCAACCTTTACCGATCAAACTGAGTGAGATCATTCGGCAGATGGATGATGAAACGGCTGATTACAGCATGGCCTTTAACGATTCTCCTTCTTATCGTCGACAATGGCAGGAGATTCCGCAAAACGTAAAAGAACGTTTGCATATGAGTGTGATTCTGGCAGATAAAAAGGGAAACATCGTAAAAATTTAGTGAAGATAGAATTGCAATTCGACCTAAAAGAGTTTATCATTTACTTACGAAATTGAGAGCTATCTCGCTTTTGACTTCAGTAGGAGGATATGATGGAATTTGTCGAATTGATAGAAGCGGAATACGCACAGTATTTCAGCAATCATCCCAAAGCAAATTTTTGGCAATCGATAGAGATGGCCAATATGCGGAAACAGAACAATTGGCAAGTTGCTTATGTAGGTGTCAAACAAAATCAGTCACTTGTTGCTGCTGCTCCTCTGTATTCACAGGCAGTATATCGCGGATATCGCGTTTTCATGATCTTGCGAGGTTTTTTGATGGATTACGATGATGAGGATCTCTTATGTTTCTTTTTAGAGCATTTGAAGAAGTACCTTTATGCGCATAAGTGTTTGTTTGTACGGATGGATCCTTATGTGGAATATCAGCCACATACACCTGATGGTGGTGTAATTGAGGGAGCGTGGAAGAATGATCACCTGATTGAGATCTTCCAGCGGTATGGTTTTGAACATCAGGGATTCCGTACAAAAAATGATAACAATTATGAACCACGATGGATGTCTGTCATCTCTTTGGAAGGTAAAGATGAAACAGCAGTTTTAAAACAGATGCATGGGCAGACACGTCGTAATATCAAATTCGTAGAGCGAAATGGAATCAAGACGAGAGAACTCGCTTATGATGAACTGGATCGTCTCTATACGTTGGTGAATATGACAGGAGATCGAAAGCATTTCGAAAATCCTACGCTTGCTTATTATCAAAGCTTCTATACTGCATTTAAAGAGCATAAAACAGCATTGTATGCATATTTAGATACTCAGGATTTTTATGATCGCAATCGAAATGAACTCATAAATCTTCAAAAGAAGGAAGAAATGCTGAAACAACGGATACAAGATCAACCGTTAACAGATAAGAATAAACATAAGTGGGAAACGTTACAGAAAGAAATTCAGATAGCGCAAACAAATGTAGCGCAGGCACAAGAACTGATCAAAGAACATGGAGCGGAGATTCCCCTAGCGGCTGGGTTGTTTGTTTCTTATCCATCTGAGATAATTTATCTGTTTGGTGGAAGTGATGATCGTTATAAGCACTTTAGAGGCGGTTATGCTATCCAGTGGGAGATGATCAAAGCGGCTTTACAAGCAAAAGTTCCACGGTATAACTTTTATGGTATCAGCGGAACCTTTACAGAAGACAGTGAAGATTATGGAGTCTTCTTATTCAAACAGCGTTTAGGAGCAGATGTCATTGAATTACTAGGTGATTTTAAATGCGTTTGTGCACCAAAGATTTATAGACAGTATACAATGTTGCATCGTCTAAAAGATAAATTACAAAAAAGATAGGAAGTTTTTCCTATCTTTTTAGATATTCTTTTTTTGTTGTGAATGAAACATCACTCTGGATAAGGTGGTGACAAATAAGATGCCTAATGCCATCAAAGCGGCTGTACTGAGTGTCGTAACACCAGTTTCTAAAGCGATATCCAATTCGTTGTTGACGATTCCCAGCATTGTATAATACATTCCGGCTCCTGGTACCAAAGGAAATAAGGCACTGATCAAAAAGGTCGTGACGGTTGTTTTGCGCATCCGCGCCATGATCTCACTATAAAGAGCCAAACCTAACGAGGCAACAAAAACAGCAACAAAGGAACTGCATCCTAGAGTCAGCATGAGTTCATTGATCAATGAGCCGATTCCTCCTCCGATGGCAGTCAAAAGTACATGTTCTTTTCGAACTTGAAAAAGGATTGCAATAAAGACTGTTGCCAATAAGGCGCTAATGATTTTGACGAACATTTCAAGCACCTCCTAATAAAGACAACCAAATGCTCATGGTGATACCTGCACCTAGTGCAATCGCTACGGCGATCAAACATGCTTCGATGGCACGAATAATACCTGCAAGCAAGTCTCCTCCGATGGAATCGCGAACAGCATTGGTAATGGCGAGTCCAGGAACCAGTAACATCAAAGAACCGATGATCGTGCTATCGAGATTATGAATCAGATGCAGTTTTTGTAAGATTAGAGCAAAAAATGTGAGTAAGACACTGGTACAGACAATCTTCACGATGAAATTGATCTGATGTAACTCAAATTTTTGCACACTGTACTGTGTCAATGCACCAATGAAAAAAGCAAAACAGGCATCAGTGATCGCTCCACCAAAGTAAATGGTAAAAAAAGCAGCAATCATGCCTCCGGCGATGCGAAGCATTCTTTTAGAATAGCCTTGGAGAGTGGCGATGCGTTCCAATTCTGCTAATGCTTCTTCAATGGTGGGCACTTGACGCTCACAACGCCGTGATAATTCATTGATCTGATTGATTCGTTCTAAATTTAAAGAACTGCTTCGAATACGCATGATCTTTGAATACGTGCTTCCTTGATAAGAGAAAGATAAAAACATGCCTGTCGGTATGACAAAGGCACTGGCTTCATCAACGCCGAACGCTTCACAAAGACGGCAGATTGTCTCCTCAGTACGCTGAATTTCAGCTCCGCTCTCCAATAGGATCTTCCCAGCTTTTGAACTAAGCTGTAATAGTTGTTCAGGGGTCATGGTATATCCTCATTTCTTAATTTTATACATGGATAAAATGCTGAATGGCATCCATTTGTTCACAGGCATCTGCATAGCCTTGTTCATATAATACGCGTAATTTTTCAATGTCTTTTTCTAAACGTGAAATTTCTACGCTTTGTTTTGGTCGAAGAATCAAGATTTTTCCTTCTTTTTCCTGTTCTTCCAAATACTCTAATGTTTGATTATAACGAATATGGCGATCTTCCATCTTTTTTACCATAGCCGGATAGCGGTGATAGAATGTACGGATCAATGGAAGGGATGGATCTTTCTTCTTACGATAATCTTTGGATTGTGTTAACACAACGATGTTTTTTTCATAACCCATCGCTTGAAATTTTTTTAAGGGAATACTATCGCTGATTCCACCATCCAGCAATTTTTTTCCATCGATCTTCACGATGCGGCTGACTAGAGGAAGCGATGCGCTGGCACGTACATATTCAACATCTTCTTCCATACGTACCATACGGAAATATTCTGGTTCACCTGTTTCGACATTCGTACAGACTGCATATAATTTGGTTCGTGTGTGATTGAACGCTTGAAAATCATATTTATCTAATTGCTCTGGAATGGTATGATAGGTAAATTCCGCATTAAAGAGATCACCTGTGGTGATTAAAGAGCGGAAGCCCATATAACGCTTATCATGTTGAAAAGTTTCTGTGATGCGAAAAGCGCGACCTCGTTGTTTTGAAACAAAGCTGCATCCATGACAAGCACCGGCAGAGACGCCGATAACACCATTGACTTCAATGTCATGGTCTAAAAAAGCATCTAAGATACCACAAGTATAAGCTCCTCGCATACCTCCGCCTTCTAATACTAAACCGATTTTCATCAAGACCACCTCCATAAGCGTGTATTATTATAACATACTCTGTAAATGAGAAAAGAAAGGAAAATAACAGATTTGCCATGAAAAACATAATTCGATTGTAAACGCAAATCCACAGTGTTAAAATAGAATTAAGAAATTTGATTGGAGTGATAATATGAAATTAATTTTAGCAATCATGTCAAATGATGACAGCCCAGCTGTATCAAGTGCTTTGACGAAGGAAAATTATCAGGTTACTCGTTTAGCGACCACTGGTGGATTTTTACGTGCAGGGAATACAACGTTGATCGTGGGAACCGAAGATGATTTAGTTGAACGTGCGATCGAAGTGATCGGTGAATATAGTCGTCGTCGAACAGAAGTCGTTCCGAGCACCGCTTCTTATGATATCGGACGCTATGCTTCTTTTCCAGTAGAAGTACAAGTAGGCGGTGCGACGATCTTTGTGATCGATGTAGAGCAGTTTGTTAAATTATAATTTAAAACACAGCAAAAGCTGTGTTTTTTTGATGAGTTACAGTAAAGGATAGAAAGTTGTTTTTTATTTGCTGTGATTGTTTTTCGATAAACGAATAGTGCATAAGGATCATTCGCATGTTGTACTTTATGAAAATTTTAACTATGAAGTTTTTAAAGGTGATTCGTATATTTTAATTATCAGATGATTGTTGAAGATTTGGCTTTCATTCATTTTACTATTATTCCATTGAAGGGAATAGCGTCTATATGAAGGTCAATCTTATTTTTGTGAAATCGCGGGTCAAGATTAAGGAGACAGTCTATAAGGAACCATTCAAGGAAACAAAACAAATTGGCGTTTCTGATCACAGTTCTATGCTAGTTGCATTAGAAATGGGATGAGTAAAATTTGATGATCGAATTCTTTTGCAAGAGCGGAAGCAGAAGGATTTTTTTATAAAAGACTGTTTCAAATAAAAAGAGATTAAGCAGGATGTGGTATTGTTTATCTCTCAGATTGTAAAGCGTTTCGAAATAAAGTAAAATAGAAGAGTGAAAGAGTGTAAGAGGTGATGAGATGAAAGTACTGGTAATCGGAAAGGGTGGACGTGAGCATGCAATTGCTCATGCCGCAAGTAAAAGTTCACTAGTAGAGCAGGTATATGTTGCGCCGGGAAATCCTGGGATGGCACAGATCGCTCAAAATGTAGCAATTAGCGATAGCGATGTAGAGGGACTGGTTCAGTTTGCTAAAAAAGAACAGATTGATCTGACAATCGTTGGACCGGAGCATACATTGGCGCTTGGCGTTGTCGATGCTTTTGAACAAGAGGGACTGAAGATCTTTGGGCCGACAAAAGCAGCAGCACAAGTGGAGTCTAGCAAAGAGTTTGCAAAGAAGATCATGACGAAGTACGGGATTCCCACGGCAGCATATCAAAGCTTTGAGGATAAGGAAAAAGCGATTGCATATGTGAAAGAGCAGGGAGCACCAATCGTCATCAAAGAGGACGGCTTAAAAGCAGGAAAAGGGGTAACGGTCGCAGAAACGTTAGAAGAAGCGATCGCAGCTTTGGATGCAGCCTTTTCACAAGAAGGTGGAAAAGTTGTGATTGAAGAATGCCTACGCGGATTTGAGTTTTCTTTGATTTGTTTTGTCTGTGGAGAAACCATACTTCCGATGGAAGTTGCGCAAGATCATAAATGTGCATATGATGGAGACAAAGGACCGAATACTGGCGGTATGGGCGTTTATTCACCAGTGCGTCGAATCACGCCGCAGATCATTGAGGATACGATGTGTCAGGTCATGCGTCCAATGGCACATGCGATGGTTAAAGAAGGCGTTTCGTTTACAGGTTTTTTATATGGCGGTTTGATGCTGACAGAACAGGGAGTAAAGACGATTGAGTTTAATGCCCGCTTTGGCGATCCGGAAGCAGAAGTGATCCTGCCGCGTTTAAAAAGTGATTTTATCGAAGTGATCTTGAATGTGATGCAGCATAAATCATGCATACTCGATTGGAGCGATGAGGTTACTTTAGGCGTTGTTTTAGCTTCTGATGGATATCCGGCAAGCAGTACAAAAGGAGCAGTGATCCAGGGACTGGATACGGTAGATGCGCAAGTTTATCATATGGGAACTGCTTTGAAAGAGCATGCGCTTGTGACAGATGGAGGTCGTGTATTGATCGTTGTCAGCAAAGCCCCGACGTTGGAAGAGGCTTATGCAAAGACATATGAGGAAGTAAAAAAGATTGATTGTAACTGTCTATTCTATCGTAACGATATTGGAAAAAAAGATATGAATTAGCAGCGAATATCCATATATCGACAGAAAGAAAAACAAAAATGTGCTTAACTGAACAATGTTTAGGGATATTGAGTTGGCAAAGAAGAAAGAGAGGATATACGCATGTTTAAAACAGATTTAGAAATCGCACAGGAATGTGCGATGGAAGTGATCGATACGATCGGGAAAAAAGTTGGTTTAACAAGTGACGATTTAGAATATTATGGAAAATATAAGGCAAAGATCGATTTAGATGTATTACGTCGTAATGCAGAAAAAAAAGATGGGAAGCTCATTTTAGTGACTGCGATCAATCCGACCAAAGCTGGTGAAGGAAAGTCAACAACGACTGTTGGTTTAGGAGATGCACTGCGTCGTTTGGGGAAAAATGCGATGATTGCCCTTCGTGAGCCGAGTTTAGGTCCTGTCTTTGGTTTGAAGGGCGGTGCAGCCGGAGGAGGTTATGCGCAAGTTGTGCCGATGGAAGACATCAATTTGCATTTTACGGGAGATATGCACGCGATCACAACAGCGAATAATCTAATATCTGCATGTCTTGACAATCATATTCATCAAGGAAATGAATTGGATATCGATGTAGAGAATGTCACATGGAAACGTTGTTTAGATATGAATGACCGCTCCCTTCGTCAAATTGAAATCGGATTGGGACCGAAGGCGAACGGAGTAGAACGAAAAGATGGATTTAATATCACGGTTGCTTCGGAAGTGATGGCAGTGCTGTGCTT
Organism: uncultured Merdibacter sp.; assembly: GCA_965151435.1. Lineage (GTDB taxonomy): Bacteria > Bacillota_I > Bacilli_A > Erysipelotrichales > Erysipelotrichaceae > Merdibacter. The sequence continues at coordinate 17,230 of CBCTZR010000012.1, forward strand.
AGCAACATCATTGGAAGATTTAAAAGAACGTTTTGCGAAAATGTTGATTGCATACAATACAAAAGGCGAGCCGATTTATGTGCGTGATTTGCACATTGAGGGAGCACTCGCGATGATCATGAAAGATGCAATCAAGCCAAATCTGATTCAAACATTGGAACACGGTCCGGTCATCATGCATGGTGGACCATTCGCAAATATCGCACACGGATGTAATTCTGTGTTGGCTACAAAAATGTGTCTGAAATTAGCAGATTACACCGTAACGGAAGCCGGTTTCGGAGCAGATCTGGGCGCTGAGAAATTTTTAGACATTAAGTGTCGTTTTGCTGATCTACATCCGAATGCAGTGGTCATTGTAGCGACGATCCGTGCGTTGAAACAACATGGAAATGTTCCGTTTGAAGATCTGAAAGAAGAAAATGTGGATGCAATGCTTGCTGGTTGCGCAAATTTAGCAAAACATATCGAAACGGTAAAAGCGTTTGGTCTTCCATATGTGATAGCAATCAATGAATTTGCTACGGATACAGTTGCCGAAGTGAACGCTTTGGAAAATTGGTGTGAAGAAAACGGTCATCCGATGGCTCTTTCCCAAGTATGGGCAAAAGGCGGTGAAGGCGGTTTAGATCTTGCAAGGATCGTTGTAGATCTCTGTGAACAAGAGAATCATTATCAACCGTTGTATGCTGTTGAACAAACGATCGAAGAGAAGATCGAAACAATAGCAAAAACATGTTATGGCGCAGCAGGTGTACAATATACAGAAGAGGCAATGGAACAATTGGCAAAGATCAAGCAGCATGGCTGGGATCAGATGCCGGTGTGCATGGCCAAAACACCGACTTCATTAACGGATCAAGATAAGATTTATGGCGCACCGAAAGGATTTATGATTACGGTTCGTGAATTCCGTCCTTCGCTTGGCGCAGGCTTTATCGTAGCTTTGACTGGTAAAGTATTAACAATGCCGGGATTGCCGAAAAAACCGGCAGCTTTGAATATGGACATCGATGAAAAAGGTCATATTGTAGGTCTTTTCTGATTGTCGTTTGTCATGTTGAATTCTTACAGCATAGGAGAGATACCCATTTGATTGGAGATGATTTTGATGAGTGAGCAAAACAGAAGATACAGCGCTGTGCAAAGAGGAAAGGCGTACTTTACAAAACGTTCACAGCTCTATAGGCAACAAGGTTTTCGCCGCGCAAAGCCGTTGACGAAAACGCGGGAAGAATTTGAAGATCACGGCTATGCATATTTAGTCGATCTTTGTGTCGCATTGACACCTGCCCTTTTATGGGTGTTTGTCTTCGTTTTGATCATTTGTGGTTGGTTGCCGGTTATGTTATTGACGCCAATGTATTGGCTGACATTGATCTTATTGTTAATTACGAGCTTTGGCTTAACCGGATGGTTTTCCTTACGCTCGCATGGATTGAGTTTTGGCCGATTCTTGATTGGATTGAAAGTCGTTCATAAAAATAATAAGGAAGCCGCTCCGTTGATCCTTTTATTGCGAGAAATGATTGAGGTCGGGTTGCCGATTTGTGTATTTGGATACTTTTTCAATATGCTGGGTATTTTGGGGTTTTGGTTGATCAATGTAATCGTCACTGTGGTCAGTCCAGGGCAGCGAACGATTGCAGACTGGATACTAGGGACACGCTTAATCTATGAACCACCGATGAATATCCGATTTGAACAAGATATGAAAAAAGATCTGGAAATCTCTCCGATCGATTTGCATATTCATTCGAATTTCAGCGATGACGGGTACTATAGTGTAGAAGATCTTTTTGTAAAAGCAAAAGAGGCAGGATGTAAAGTGATATCGATCACGGATCATAACTGTGTACGTGCGAATACACAAGCGAAACGTATGAGTGTTTTATATGGAGTTAACTATATCCCTGGTATTGAAATTGATTGTACTTTCCGCGGACGTCGTTTACGTGTCTTAGGCTACTATATTGATGAACGCAATGAACTGTTTGATGCGGTGGAAAGTGAGTCGCTTAAACGGGAAAAAGCGGCGAGTATCCTGCGGGCAAATAAACTAAAAGAATATGCTGGAATCGTTGTAAATATGGAACGTTTATTGGAAAATACGCGCTTTCAAAATGTTAGCGGTCGACAGATTTCTAAACTCATTTTTGAAAATGAGACCTATCGTCAATTTCCATTGATTCAGCGCTATTTGGAAAGTTCCTCCAGTGATGAAAAAGCAATTGAGCGTTTTGCTCGCGATATTTTTGAAGAGGGGGGTCCATGTTATGTGGAATCTACGTATCCGTCACTACATGACATACTAGAGATTATCCATCTGGCAGATGGGATTGCTGTGCTTTCCAGCTGGGGTTGTGATCAGTTTGATAACGCCTATATTGAACAAGTGTTGGATGAAGGATTTGATGGTGTGGAAGTTTTCTCTCCGATGGTGAAGAAAGAGACGATGACGCGTTTGTTAAAGATTGCGAAAGAACGTAAACTTCTCATCGGTGCAGGCAGCGATTTCCATGGACCGTCGCATCCAAACCGTTATCTGGGAGTGACGAATTGTCCAAAGCAAGCACTGCCGCTTGTTGAGATATTGACATCCGCAGCACCAAATGAATAGAAGAATGAACAATGACCGTGTTGAATCTTTTTGATTGAACGCGGTCATTTCGTTTTTTTTGAATGAAAAGAAGTGAAACAGATAGACAGAAAAGGGCAGAATGTCTAATTTTAGCACTCTAGTGTTTACAGTGCTAAAATGATGAGTATAATAAGAATTGTAATCCGGGGGAAGCCTGGATGGAAAGATTTCATGACTTTGCGATTATGCAAAGAAGAGATCAATTGGAGGTGTTAATTATGAAATTCTTCCCAAGAACAAATGATCTGTTTGATACGGTATTTGATGATATGTTTACTTCACCGATTTTTACGACAAGAAGCGATATGGCGATGAAGACGGATATTACAGAAAAGGATGGCAATTATCTGTTAGATATGGAATTGCCAGGTTGCAAGAAAGAGGATATCCATCTGGAATTAAATAATGGATATTTATCGGTAAGTGCATCACGTAATACGAATAAAGAAGAAAAGGATGCGAGAGGCAACTTGATTCGTCAGGAGCGTTATAGCGGTAGCTTTTCACGTAGCTTCTATGTAGGAGATAATGTAACAGAAGAAGACATCAAGGCAAGCTATGAGAATGGCGAGCTGAAGATCAGCTTCCCGAAAGAGACAAAACAAGTACCGGAGAAAAAAGTTATTTCCATTGAATGATTATTCTGGTATAAGGAAATGCGAAAAGCAGTGCGAGAAGCGCTGCTTTTTACATCGTAAGATGAGAATGGAATAGCTGTTTGAATGATCTCTCTGTGTTATACTGAAAACAGAAAGGATCGATCAAAATGGAAAAGCGTTTAAAAATTATCTGTTTCGGGGATTCGAATACTTATGGTTATGATCCCCGTTCATGGCTGGGTGATCGTTATGATGCACAGCATCGTTGGGTAGATATCTTAGCGGAATCTACAGGTTGGGATATTTACAATAGTGGAGAAAATGGGCGTGAAATACCATCCAACGTACCAACAATTCCAAAGGATATCGATTATTTTATCGTCATGTTAGGAACGAATGATCTGCTGCAAGGAAGAAGTGCAGAAGAGACGGCAGAAAGGATGAAAAGATGGATCCAGGATCTGCCTTTGCCCAAAAAAAACGTGTTTTTGATCGCACCGCCGTTGTTTATTCGTGGTGCATGGGTTGATGATCAATCGCTGATCCAAGCATCACAAATGTATGCGCAGTATTGTCAACAGATCGCACAGCAACTTGGTTTGCGTTTTGCGAATGCAGGCGAATGGGGGATCTCAATCGCATTTGACGGAGTTCATTTTACAGAACAAGGTCATCACATGTTCGCGGCAAAATTGATGACTTATCTGTTATAAATGATGCTGCATGAGATTTGTTTACCTGTATGAATCAAAAGTCACAATATATAATAAAGAGAACAGAAAGCATATCGAGATAATAGTAGATAAGTCTTGATATGTTTTTTTCTGTATCTGAATGGAAGTCATATTAAAATTATCTGTCTCTATTACACAGAATATGTTATTTTAAACATCGATTTAACATGGACCAAAAAAATATAAAGATCATTTAACTCTATGCTAATTTTGAATTCATCTTGACATTGTATAATCATTGCCAGGAGGAGATAAAGAATGAAGAAACGATTTTACAAAGTAGGTTTCTGCGCATTGACAGCAATGGTTTGTCTAGTGGGATGTGCAGAAGGAGAAACAACAGAAAAGGTAGATCTTAATGCCATGACATTGGATGAGATTGTTAGCAAAGCAAAAGAAGATGGAGAGATCAATTCCGTTGGTATGCCAGATACTTGGGCAAACTGGGTTGAAACGTGGACGGAGATCGAAGAGACATATGGAATCAAACATACGGATACGGACATGTCCAGTGCGGAAGAGCTGGCAATCTTTGCTAATGAAGCAAATGATGCGACAAAGGATATTGGCGATGTTGGTCAATCCTTTGGCCCAGTTGCCGAAGAACAAGGCTTGACGCTCCCATATAAGACGTCGTATTGGGACAGCATTCCTGAGTGGGCAAAAGATGATGATGGCGATTGGATCATCGGTTATTATGGAACGATCACATTTATAACAAACACGGATCTGGTAGAAGATGCCCCGACGAGTTGGCAGGATATCTTAGAAGGTGATTATTCATTGACGATTGGTGATGTATCAGTCGCTACACAGGCACAGAGCGGTTTGTTGAGTGCAGCGATCGCTTTTGGCGGCAGTGAAAGCAATATTCAGCCAGGAATTGATTTCTTTAAACAGTTAGCACAAGAAGGTCGCCTAGATATGGGAGATGCAAGTGTTGCTCGTTTGGAAAAAGGCGAAATCGAAGTTGCGGTATTGTGGGATTATAACGCATTAGGTTATCGTTCACAGATCCAAAAGAATAATCCAAACGCTTCTTTTGAAGTAACGGTTCCAGAAGATGGAGCGATCCAAAGTGGTTACTGTACGATCATCAATACATATACGAAACGTCCGTATGCTGCAGCATTGGCACGTGAATATATCTTATCCGATGAAGGACAGATCAACTTAGCGAAGGGTTATGCACGTCCAATTCGTGATGATGTAGAATTGCCGGCAGAGGTGGAAGCACAGTTGTTACCAGATGAACAGTATACGAATGCACGTTTTATCGAAGATCAGGAAGCGTGGGATCAAGCAGTAGCGGATCTGGCTACCAGCTGGCAGGAAGAAGTAGTCGCATATGCAAAATAAGCTGGTCTTCGTTTTGCTGGATGGTTTACAGAGTACGTATGCCAAGGAACATTTAGGTTATCTGGAACATCTTTGTGAAAAAGGAAAAGCGACAAAGTTTGAGGTGCTAGGCGAATTGCCTAGCGCTTCTCGTCCTATGTATGAAACGATCTTCACAGGACTACCTGTATATGAGCATGGGATCACCAATAATGGTGTATGCCGGCTTTCAAAACATACAAGCATCTTTCATTTATTACAGGCACAACAACGTAAGAGTTTAGCTGTTGCATATTATTGGATCAGTGAATTGTATCTTTCGGCGCCATTTGACAAAGCAAAAGATATCATGCGAGAAGAGGAAGATGCCTGTATCCAGAAAGGTTTCTTCTACTATGAAGATACCTTCCCGGATGAACATCTATATTCGATTGCCGCAAACTACATGGAGAAAGATTTCTTTGATTTTGTTTTTATTCATCCGATGAACATCGATGATGCCGGACATCGTTTTGGGGCTGGATCCTTACCATATGCACAGGCGATCATGAATAACGATAAGTATTTATCTACCTGGATTCCTATTTGGACACAGCAAGGATACAGCGTAGTCGTTGGAGCAGATCATGGAATGAGCACACAAGGCTATCATGGCGGCAACAGTGAAGAACAACGAAAAACTGCCTGGTATGTGATCGATGAACGCTTGAAAGGAAAAACACAAGAACTGACAACATTGGATATTGCGCCGCTGTTTTGTTACTTGCTGGGAATTCAAACAACAGAGAAGATGAAGGAATGGGAGGGTATGCCGAATGACAAAGAAGGGAAATAAAATTTATCTTGTAGCTTTGTTACCATTTCTGTTGATCACTTTGCTGTTTGAAATACTGCCATTGCTCAATATCATCATTGAGAGTTTTACAGTAACCGGTGGTGGGGGATTTACACTTGATCATTTCATCAAAATCTTCACTACAAGACTGTACCAGCAATCGATCTTCAACAGTGTGTGGATCTCGGTATTTTCTGCGCTTGTTGGAATCGTGATCGCCTTTTTAGCAGGAAAAGCAGCCAGCAGTGCAAGCTTGAGGATACGAAATATCTTTACTTCCGTATTAAATATCACAAGCAATTTTGCTGGTGTACCGCTTGCATTTGCCTTTATGATCTTGCTTGGTAATGTGGGGATCTTAACGTTGATCGGAAAGAATTATGGAATTGCTTTTTTGGCTGATTTTGATCTCTATTCGATCAATGGATTGTTGTTGACCTACATATATTTTCAGATTCCATTAGCCACTTTGTTAATGTTGCCGATCTTTGGCGGGTTAAAAAAGGAATGGCGGGAAGCAGTTGGACTATTGGGCGGAAACAGCTATCATTACTGGTTCAAAGTTGCGCTTCCTTCCTTATTGCCAAGTATTCTAGGGACATTTTCTGTGTTATTTGCGAATTCCTTAGCAGCTTACGGTACGGCTTATGCCTTGTTGAGCAACAATATCGCTTTATTACCCATTCGAATTTCCCAACAATATATTGGAGAAGTCGTACAGAACCAAGAGTTTGGATGTGCTTTATCTTTGATCATGATGGGTTTGATGGTTCTTTCGATCTTGATCACAAATAAACTTCAAAAACAAAGAGGAGGTGCGCTATGAAAGTGAGGACACATCTATGGGATGGGTTGATCTTATTTCTGGTGGCAGCATTTTTGATCCTTCCTTTAGCCCTGACATTTCTTTATTCTGTATTTACAGAATGGATGGATATCTTGCCAACAGGATTTACCTTGCAATTTTATACGTCGATCTTTTCAGATGGAAGTTTTTTGAACGCATTGATACGATCGATCATCATCTCTTTTGTGCCAGTTGTGTTATGCAGCATATCGATCTTATTGGTGTTGTATGTCATCACCTTATATTTTCCAAAACTAGAAAAATATGTGGAGATCGCCTGTAATATTCCTTATGCGATCCAAGGAGTGATCTTGGCAGCAGGTATTCTATCTCTGTATGCAGGGAAACCAGGTATTTTATCAAATCGAATCTTTTTATTGGTAGGTGCTTATTGCATCATCATATTGCCTTATGTCTTTCGTGGGCTGAAGAACACAATTGCCGCGTTGAATGTAAAATGCATCGTTGAAGCAGCACAGATGCTGGGTTGTGGCAAGCTGCGCGCATTTTTCGCTGTGGTCATACCACAGATGAAACGAGGAATTCTTTCAACGATGATGCTTGCCTTTACGATGCTGTTTGCTGATTTTGTCGTTGTCAATATGATTGCCGGCAGTGCTTATCGTACCGCAGGAATCTATTTATATCAGACGATGTCAAAGTCAGGACAGACTTCCAGTGCGATTATCGTGATTCTGTTTATCACGACATTGTTCATATCAACATTGACGTTGCTGATTCAAAATAAAACGGCAGCAAAAGGAGGAAAAAGATAATGGCTTACATTGAATTTCGCGATATTTGCAAGAGTTATGACGGCAAACAACAAGTGTTGAAGCATGTTGATTTAGATGTAGAAAAAGGGGAACTGATCACATTGTTAGGGCCAAGCGGTTGTGGAAAATCCACTTTGCTTCGTTCCTTAGCGGGTTTGGAACCCATCGATGAAGGAAGGATCATCCTCGATGGAACAGATATCACAGATCTTCCGGTACAAAAAAGAGGGATCGGAATGGTCTTTCAACAATATTCGTTGTTCCAAAATATGAATGTAGAAGAGAATATCGCTTTTGGATTGAAGGTCGCGAAAGTAGATAAAACCAAGATTGCTGAAAAAGTAAAGCGTGCCATCGAAATGGTCGATCTGAAAGGCAAAGAAAAAAGTTTTCCAAATCAATTGTCTGGAGGTCAGCAGCAACGTGTAGCGATTGCCCGTGCGATTGTCATGGAACCAAAAGTATTATTATTGGATGAACCGTTGAGTGCTATTGATGCAAAATTGCGTCGGGAATTACAAGAGAAGATCAAACGCGTGCAAAAAGAGTTGAAGATTACGACGATCTTTGTCACGCATGATCAAGATGAGGCGATGCTGATGTCGGATCAGATTCATCTGATGAATCAAGGTGTGATCGAACAAAGCGGAAAGCCGGTTCAACTATATACGCATCCAGTCTCTAAATTTGCAGCTGAGTTCATAGGGCATTATAATATTCTGCAACATACGCAATTACAGACAATGTTACCGAAACAAAGCTTCACAGCTGGTTATTATGCGATACGTCCTGAAACCATTCAGTTGAGCAGTGAACCGATAGAGGATCCCGATCAATATTTGTTTGAAGCAGAGGTAGAAGATATTATCTCAAGGGGGAATGTCCTGCGCTATACGTTACGTTGTAAGGGGATATGTTTTAAATCGGAAGTGTTATTTCGAAGCTTTGCTTTATTTGAGGTTGGACAAAAAGTATATGCCGCTATTGAACCGCACAATGTCTTGGCAATTCGTAATTGACCATAACCAGTTGATAAGAGAGTCTTTCGTCTAGGAATGGACCGGAGGTCTTTTCTTTTTGCAGAAAACACCATATGATTAAAAAAAGATATAAGTGAGGGAAAAAGATGATCAAACAAAACCTACATACCCATACCTGTTATTGTGATGGCAGAAACAGCGTCGATGAAATGGTACTAGAAGCAATACAAAGAGGATTTACGGTCTTGGGTTTTTCTGGGCATGGTCATTGTCTGATTGATGATTATTCGATGGATGAGGAAAAGACTAAACAATACATAGAAGATATAAAAACAGCGAAAGAAAAGTATAAGGATAAGATTCAGATCTTTTTGGGATTGGAACAGGATGTATTAGGCGAGAGCGTCATCAAAGGACAGCCCTATGAATATCTCATTGGAAGCGTCCACTTTGTAAAAGGAAAAGACCGCTATATCGCTGTGGATGAGAGCAAAGAAATGACCGATCGTCTGGTCGAAGAATATCATGATTTTCTCGCTTATGCGAAAGCATATTACCAAGAGGTTAAAAAGATCGCTGATATGCAATCGATCGATATCATAGGGCATGTTGATTTGCTGATGAAATTCAATGAAGCTGAAAACTATATCGCATTTGAAGATCCTATGTATCTGAAAATTGCCTATGATTGTATCGATTACTTGATCAAAAAAGGAAAGATCCTTGAGATCAATACCGGAGCGATTGCCAGAGGGATGCGTACGACTCCATATCCGCATGTATCGCTGTTGCGTTATATCTGCGCGCATGATGGAAAGATCCTGCTGAACAGCGATTGTCATCAAAAAGAGATGCTGGACTGTTCTTATGAAGAAGCGATCAAACTGATTCGTTCATGTGGTTTTACGAAGATGGAGGTATTGACAGCGCATGGTTTTGTCTCTATGCCGATCACCTGTTTTATAGAAAACGATAAGCTGTGATGGTGCAGCTTATTTATTTTTTTCAAACAGCGAAAAGATGTCATTAACGAAAGAAGTGTCATTGATTGCTTGTTCGACTGTTTGTTCAAATATAGGGATCGAAAGTTCCTGACCATTGTTGATCTGATCAAAATACGGATATTGTTGTTCGATCACCTTTCTGGAAATATAGTAACTGCTGCCGCTGAAATGAAATTGGATGTACTGAAGGTTGTCGATCAGTGAAAAAGCGGAAACAGAATTGTAGATGAGGGCTTTTTCTATCCATTGATCATCATTTCCATACCAATCAGTGGACAGATAGCTGATGATCAACCCATTTTGGACATCGTCAATTTCAAAAGTGTATCCATGTTCCGCGAGCGGTAATGATGCAATGAGATTACCGGTATTGCTGTTATCACCGATGTAGGGACTCTTCAATTTCAAAAGCTGCTCAATTCCGCTTTTCTCTTTGTTAAAAGGAAAAACGGGAAGGGTGTCTAGCGTATATTGATTCGTGGTATCAATGATGAAGTATTCGTATGGCGTATCTGCATTGATCTGAAATACATGATAGAAAAGGGCCTGATAATCAGTGATGTGCTCTTTTGTTGTGATCGATCGATAGTATATGGGCACACGTTTTAGCTGTATAACGCTGAGAAAGTCTAAATAGATGCATATGATAAAGAGGGCTAGAAAACATGAAATAGCGATCATTCGTTTCTTGAACAGGGAGATGATCGGTAATTCACGAAAGATTGCTATAATGATCAATGATAAGCCGATGATGGAAAGGATCGCATGCCAATGGTTGGATGCTGTGTTGTCTGTGAAGGCAGACAGGCAACATACGATGCCGATAATAGCAAGGAAAAAGGAAGCGATCGCATGTTCATTTTTAATTTTGCGGTTACTGTAATCGAGCGTATTGATCAGATTGTGTTCATAATAATCTGCTGTCTTTTCCTCTTCTATCGTTTCTCCAGATAATAATTCATTGACGGAAACCTTTAATTCGTCACTTAAAGGTTTCAATAAAGAAATATCTGGCATGTAATTACCGTTTTCCCATCGTGAGATCGTTTTATTGCTCACATGAAGGCGTTCGCCTAGCTGTTCTTGTGTCAATCCTTGTTTTTTGCGGTGATAAGCGATAAATGCACCGATTTTTTTATTGTCCATTTTATTACCTCCGGTGTAAAGAAATCGTATCTTTTTTATAAGATTTTGAACACCCCACAAATGGCGAATTAGCTTTTTTAAGTAAAAAGAGCTTGATTTCTTCCTTGTGATCTCTCTTGATTTTGCTGTGGCTTTTCGATACTGAATATGCTATAATAGGGCAGTAAAAGCAGTGAAAGAAAGAGTACCATTGTGAAACGCATAGAGAGCAGATGGTTGGTGAAAATCTGACGGGAAACAGATGGGAAGATGGTTCTGGAGCCGTTCTTTTGAATGATGTAGAAAGAAACGCAGACCGGCGTTAACGGTTGAAGGTGTATGGAAACATACATGAAAAAGGTGGTACCGCGAAGCTTTCGCCCTTTGGCGCGAGCTTTTTTATTTAGCAACAAACACTGCATAGAGGATAAGGAGGCTGTTTATGGAGAAGAAACCCTACTATATTACAACGGCAATTGCCTATACAAGTGGAAAACCTCATATTGGCAACACGTATGAAATTGTTCTGACCGATGCGATCGCTCGTTATCGCCGTGCGCAAGGCTATGATGTGTTCTTCCAGACCGGAACGGATGAGCATGGTCAAAAAATTGAAGAAAAGGCAAAAGAACAAGGCATCACGCCTAAAGAATTTGTCGACGGTGTCGCAAAGACCGTACGGAAGACGTTTGACATGATGAATACAAGCTATGACTACTTTATTCGTACAACAGATGAATCACATGAAAAACAAGTACAGAAGATTTTTCGCAAACTGTATGAACAAGGAGATATTTACAAAAGTACCTATGAAGGTATGTATTGTACGCCTTGTGAATCTTTTTGGACAGAAAGTCAGTTAGTGGATGGATGTTGTCCAGACTGCGGACGCCCCGTGAAAAAGGCAAAGGAGGAAGCATATTTCTTCCGTATGCAAAAGTATGCGGACCGTCTGATGAAACATATTGAAGAACATCCAGAATTTATTCAGCCAGAATCCCGCAAAAATGAAATGATCAATAATTTCTTGAAACCAGGCTTACAGGATCTTTGTGTATCACGTACATCTTTCACCTGGGGAATCCCTGTAGACTTTGATCCAAAGCACGTCATCTATGTGTGGATCGATGCTCTTACGAATTATATTACGTCATTAGGTTATGACGCAGATGGAAATCATGGGGAGAATTTTAAAAAATATTGGCCGGTCGATGTTCATATCATCGGTAAAGATATCTTGCGATTCCATACGATTTATTGGCCGATCATGTTGATGGCATTGGATGTACCGCTTCCAAAACAGGTGTTTGGACACCCTTGGCTGCTCGTTGGCGATGGCAAGATGTCAAAGTCAAAAGGAAATGCGATCTACGCGGATGATCTGGTACATTATTTTGGGGTGGATGCAGTTCGTTATTTCGTACTTCATGAAATGCCGTTTGCTCAAGATGGAACGATCACCTGGGATCTGGTCGTAGAACGAATCAATTCCGATCTGGCCAACATCTTAGGAAACTTGGTCAGCCGTACGATCTCCATGTCGAATAAATATTTTGGCGGTTTGATCACAAACCCATGTGTAAAGGCAGAGGTGGATGAAGAATTGATCGCTTTGGCGCTTGATACACCGAAACGAGTAGAAAAGAAGATGAATGAATTGCGTGTAGGTGACGCTATTGATGAAATCTTCACGTTATTGCGCAGAACGAATAAATACATCGATGAGACGACACCTTGGGTCTTAGGTAAAGAGGAAAGTCAGAAAGATCGATTAGCTACAGTGCTTTATAACTTATTAGAGAGCATTCGCTTTGCGGCAGTATTATTAGAAAGCTATATGCCGCAAACCAGTGAAAAGATCTTGGATGCATTAGGAACAAAACAGAGGACATTGGAGAGCCTGGAAACCTTTGGTAACTTAGAAACAGGCGGTAATGTCATAAAGAAGATGGAAATCTTGTTTGCCCGTATCGATGCGGAAGAGTTCATGAAACAGTTAGAAGCTGACAAAGAAAAAGAAGCGAAGGAAGAACAGGCTGCAACGGTTGCGGAACCAAATGGAAAAGAAGAAATATCTATTGAAGATTTTGCTAAAATGGAACTGAAGGTCGGAACGGTAGTCGCTTGTGAGAAACATCCAAAAGCAGATCGTCTGCTTGTCGAACAGATCGATTTGGGTGGCGAAACACGACAGATCGTCAGCGGTATCGCAAAATTCTTTACGCCGGAAGAGATGATCGGGCGTAAAGTGATCGTAGTGACCAATTTAAAACCGGTGAAGCTGCGCGGTGTGGAAAGTCAGGGAATGATCCTGTGTGCAGCGACGGAAGATGACGCGCAATTGGATCTAGCGACGATCTGTAAAGATCTGCCAAATGGTACGACAGTAAGATAACAGGCAAAGTAAAAATGACCAAAAAGCGGAGGAAGAAAAGAAAACGTTGTTTTCTGCTCAACACCCGCTTTTTATTTGAACGATCAGAAGAAAACAGCATCAGAACGCTATCATTTCCTATGCTTATCTAAGTGCTTGTTCATCTAACAGTTTTGTCATAATGCGCTGCAAGCATTGCATAATACGATCATTTTTAGTACTGTATGATTGTGAATAGTACAGTGAGGGATAAGTATGAAAGTTAGTTTTCAAAAATGGATGGTTTATACGATCCGTCAAAATATACGAGCGTTGATCGTTGTCTTTTGCGGATTCTGTATCGTAGTTCCTTTAAGTATGTTTTATACGATGGCACCCTTTAAATTAAGAGAACTCATTTTGTTTTTTTGCACGTTTTTTTCAATTATGACAGCAATCTATCTCTTTCGATTTCTCTATCATCCAGGTGCAGCCGCTTTGCAGCTATCCATGCCGATCGGACGCCGTCGCTTATGGTGTTATCATTGGTTTATCGGCTGTATCTTGGTTAATTTAATGGTTATTTTTTATACTTGGTTCGCTTGTGGTTTACAGCTCAAACTGTTTCTGTATGGTTGGATGATCGGAGCGTTTTTTGAAAATACGGTATATGCGATCACCGTATTTCTCGTAACCCGTTGCAGACGGATGATGGATGCGGTATTGATCGGTTTTGGATGGTTGATCTTACTGGCTTTGTTACGCATCAGCTTTGAAGCCTTTGTCAACAGCCGTTCTTCTTATCTGATCCAGGCGTATAGCTATGACGGCATCATAACCAATGAAATGTATTATTATCTGTGTTTGGTCAGTTTACCACATCTAGGTTCTTATCTTTTTTGGGATTTCTTTGATTTGATTTATGGTATCTGGCAATATCTCCCTTTGATGATCTATTGGTTTGTCATCGCTGTTGTGACGACTGTATGGACCATCTGGAATTGCCCTAAGATCCAAGGAGAGACCTGCGGTGTCTATACTGATTCGCATGTCATTTATCCGTTTGCTATTTTAGTTACTACATTGTCTTTGTTGAATTGCATTGAGTGGAATGAATGGACCCCATTTTTCTACATGATGATCTTTCTGATTTTTTCTGCCATGTATTTTATCTACAAACGATCCATTCGTTTCACTAGGCATATGCTGATCGGTTTTGCTATACTGAGCGCATTTGAAGTATCTGCTTCATTCTTCTTTGTCAATACGCATGGATTAGGAAGTGTTGAAGAGGTGATCCCAAAAGATTCGTTCGATCAAATGACCATTGAGATTTCATTGGATCAAATGATGTACGTCGATGAAGAAAATATGAATCTGATAAAGAAAGTGTTAGAAAAAAACAAGATCACAATAGATGAAGACGGTACGTTGGATCAATTGATCATTTGTATGGAAAATGACAGTGAGCTGATCGACGATATTCAAAACATCCAAAAAGAGATCATGAATACCGTGAATAAGGAACAGACAAATTATGTTTTGCGGCTACAGTATTGGTATGATATCGATTATATGCATCAGCGTTATTTCTGTTATGTTGGCAATCAGGAACAAATGAACCAATATTATCATCAGATCTTGGAGCTTTTGATGAAAAAAGAGGGTGAGTATTCATTGAATTACTATGTGACCACAATCATGGAAAAGGATTCTCCAAATGTGGATGATGGAAATGGAGGAGAGGCAGATGTTTGAGGTCAAGACACAAAGCAGAATACCGATTTTTGAACAGTTAAAACAACAGATCTTGGAATATATCACTGCAGGAATCTTGCATAATGATGAACAATTACCAAGCGTTCGTGTCCTTGCGACCGCTTTAGGTATCAATCCCAACACGGTGGCGAAGGCGTATCAAAAGTTGGAAGATAAAAAGATCATTTATACGATTCCAGGAAAAGGATGTTACATCACGACAAAATATATCGATGAACTGATCAAAGAAGAAAAAATAAGCAAATTTGATGCAAATGTTTTAGATTTAAAGCATTGTCATATTCCTCAACAGGAGCTGATTGGCAGAATTGAACGAATCTATGGGAAGGAGGATCCGCATGCTTAATATTCGCTGTATGAGTAAAAAAATGGGAGATCTGTTGGTGTTGGACCAGGTGAATCTAGAAATTGAAGAAGGTACGATCTTTGGCTTGGTAGGACCAAATGGAGCTGGAAAAAGCACATTGTTGCGGATTCTCGCCGGAGTGATCAAAGAAGATGCGGGTGTCGTCACATGGAACAATTCTCCGATCTTTGATAATGCGTTAATTAAACAAGAAATACTCTTCATCAGTGATGAACCGTATTATTTTCACAATGCATCTATTAAAGATATGAAGCAATTTTATCAGCTATGGTATCCGTCATTCGATGAGGAACGATACGCTTATTATTTGAAGCTCTTTCGTCTGAATGAGAATAAACCGATGGCACAATTTTCCAAAGGGATGAAACGACAGGCATTTATTATCTTCGCATTAGCAATTTCACCCAAATTATTGTTGCTTGATGAAGTGTTTGATGGCTTAGATCCGATGATGCGTTTGACGTTTCAAAGGGCATTGGCACAATGCGTAGAAGAAAAAAAGATGACCGTTTTGATATCTTCACATAACATCCGTGAGTTAGAAGATATCTGTGATGGCTTTGGAATCTTGGATGAAGGATGCATCACAACAAGCGGAGACATCGAGGAGATCAAAGAAAACGTACATGCGATCCAATTAGCGTTCAAAGAAGAGATTGATCCATCGCTCTTTGAACATTTAGAATTGTTGAGCATCCGTGTAGAATCGAAATTTGCAAAACTCATCGTAAAAGGAAACGTAGAAAAGATCATCAATTATCTGCGATCTTTAGATCCGGTAATCTTAGAGGTGCAAAATGTCAATCTGGAAGAGGTCTTCCTATATGAGATGGAAATGAAAGGTTATGGTGTCTATGAACAGTAACTTGGCCTATATACGTTATCATCTATGGAGAGACCGTAATTTTCTGATCTTATATACAATCTTCTTGATCTGTGTATTTCCGTTGTTTTCATTAGGTGTACATACCAACATGAAAGCTGATGAAAGCAGAATCCTGATGTTGATCTTATTTTTAATGATCTTAGTTGTTATGGCGATCCTGTTGCCGATCTATTTGTTTCGCTTCCTATGGGATAAAAGAGAGAGCGACCTCTATGCATGTATATGTATGAAACGAAAAACGCTCTTTGCCAATGAATATGGAATTGGCATTCTGTATTTGTATCTTTTACCATGGTTGGCGATGTTTCTCACCATCCTGTTGATGGGAACAAACTGGGCGAATTGGACTTTGATCGGATATATTGGGAAAATCAGCTGTTTGGTTTTTGTTCTCTATACGGTCAGCGTTTGGATAGCGTTGATTTGTCATTCTCGCTTAGATGCAGGTTTGATGGTCACTAGTTATTTTGTAATCCCATTTTTGTTGATTTTCGCATTTTTGGTATTATTTTTAGAATTTTCAGATGAGCTCGTTTATTGTCAAACTTATAATTTATTTATGGAAACATTGTTTACCAATCCTTTGATTCGCTGGATCGGTAGCATCCTGTGTGTACCTTCCGCAATGATTTTGTTGGTGTTGGAAATATTTATCCGTATGTCCACCAATGATGTAGCAAAAAATTTTTGGATATTGCCTTCAGGAATTTGGATCTTATGGTTAGCGATGGGCGTTATCTTCTATTATGGGGCACGTCGCAGCTTTGTGATGAATAAAGCAGAAGATGCGCAATCGTTGACCAAATCATTCTTTATGTATCCTTTGATCATCAGCGCATTGACATTATCCCTATTCTTGTTCTCCTTTGCTTCTCGCAATTATTCAATTGTGAATTCACCGCTTATTGCTTCATTCTTCTTATATTTTATTCTTTGGTTTGTCGCGCAGAGAAGAATACGGGTCAGAATTTATCACATTGCTGTTTTGATTGGACTTGTCGTGTTTGTTTTTTTCACAAAAGAGGCATTTCTGATGAGCAAAGGATTTGGAATAATACATGAAGAAATAGACGAGAACATAGATAAATTGCAAGTGAGAATCATCATGAACGATCTGTATGGTTCATCATATTATATGGTTTCCTCACAAATGATCGAAGAAAAAAAGCAGATCGAACAATTCTTAGAACTGCAAAAAATTGTGATTGAAGATCGAAAAGAACAAGAAGAAGCTGATCATTGGCCGTGGGAAGAAGGTAATTACATACAAATTGACATAATCTTTGCTTATTATGAAGATGGTATGCAATATGAGCGTTATTATACATTGTTCGATGAGGAGAATGGAGAGATCGTTGATAAATATTTGGAGATCGTTCATCAGATGGATGAAAAAGGCGTTGTCAACCAAGAGCACATCGAAGGCTCTTCTAATCAGACATCGCAATGGGAAATGAGGTAGGAAGATGAAGAAACCAATGGTCAGCATTATTGTTCCTGTTTATAATGTCGAAGCATATGTAGGAAAGTGCTTGGCATCTCTTGTTTCGCAAACATATGAAGAACTGGAGATCCTTTTGATCGATGATGGTTCCAGCGATCAAAGTGGGAGCATCTGTGAACAATATGCAGCGATGTATCCTTTTATCCGCTGCATCCATCAAAAAAATCAAGGCCTCAGTGCAACAAGAAATATTGGCATGCGCATGGCAAAAGGAAGTTATTGGATGTTTGTCGACAGTGATGATTACATTGAAGAAAATATGGTAGAACAGATGATGACAACGATGCTGGAACATGCGGCAGATATCGTCGTTGGTTCTTATTGGATGGAGTATCCATCCTTCACATTGCGTAAAGGCATCCGTTCACATCAAGTGCTCAATTCTATTCAAGGTCTTCAGCTTCTTCTGGAAAATAAACAACTGGAAAATTTTGCATGGGGAAAGCTTTATCGTGCGGATCTCTTTGAAATGATACAGTTTCCTGAAGGTCGTTTTGAAGACATCTATACGATCTTTCAAGTATTTGCTAAAGCAGATCGCATCGTCACTTTACCACAACGCTTTTATCATTATGTGCAGCGTAAGGACAGCTTGACAAACGTCTATAGTTTATTTGTTAAAGAACCAGCATTTTTCGATGAGATGAAAAAGGCATTTATCTATCAAGAAACACAGTTGAAGAAGATGTATCCTGATCAGTCATGGGATGCCCATCGCAATTACTATATCAATGAGTTGATGCAGCTGTTATCTTTATTGGTAGTAGATAAAGAAAAAGCACCTTTTTATACGTTAACATGGATTGATCTAAAAAAAGAAGGGATATCTGAAAAGATAGCTTATTATCTTCTCACCCATCTTGTACAATTACGCTATCGAAAAAAACTGCCGTATGTCGATAAGGCGTACAACGAACAAAGTATACGTATACCTGTGAACAATCGCCTGGAATAAGTTAAATCAGAGAAGATAGATTTTTATTAAAAATATTTGACAAAGATAAGGGCTTACAAACAAATGAAATCAAGTTGAAGATTTTTTAATCAGAGGTTCTTTGAGGCTAGTCCCGAAACAATACATTTTTGTATTTGTTTTTGGTTGGCTTCTAAGAACCTTTTTTGTGTACAAAAGGCGGAAATCAATTAAAGCATCTTGTGTCATATAAAAATATTGTTTTTCCTTTATTTAAAGCTACTTTTATGTTTTTATACTTATGTTCATAATTACACACATTTATATGTGTAATACTTTCGGTTCAAGACAAATTAAATGAAGCTTTACTTATTCATTGAATTTTAAACTATCTTCTTCCTTTTCTCAACAATTCAATATCTTGCAACTTTTTCTAGTTCATCGTCTTTTGCAATTAGTAAAAGGGCTTTGTTCATCCCATTAATTGCATGAAGAACTGCAGCATATACACCAATGGAAACAGAAGAATTACCTTTTTCAACATTTCATAAGGTGGAACGAGAAATGTTTGTTCGTTCTGCTGCCAATGTTGCAGAGATGCCTCTTCTTAATCGAGCTAATTTAATTTATTCGCTGAAGTGAAAAGTTTATTTCCACTTTGAAAGGGACGAAAAGAAAAGTGGAAATTACTCTTACAGAAACAAGTGATCGTAGCGATTTCTGTTCCCTTTTGTGGAAATAAGTGTTACATGAAATGAAGAAAACAACAGGCTGCTGGAAGAAGAAGGACTTTTTTGACACGACAAA